>DONB01000090.1 GCA_003510325.1 Thiobacillus sp.
ACCACACCTTCTTCTGGAACTGCCTCACCCCCAACGGCGGCGGCGCTCCGTCCGGCGCGCTGGCCGACGCCATCAACGCCAAGTGGGGCAGCTACGACGACTTCAAGAAAGCCTTCCAGACCAGCGCCGTCGGCAACTTCGGTTCCGGCTGGACCTGGCTGGTGAAAAAGGCCGACGGCTCGGTCGACATCGTCAACATGGGCGCCGCCGGCACCCCGCTGACCACCGGCGACAAGGCCCTGCTGTGCATCGACGTGTGGGAGCACGCCTACTACATCGACTACCGCAACCTGCGTCCCAAGTTCGTCGAGACCTTCCTCGACAAGCTGGTGAACTGGAAGTTTGCGGAAGCGAATTTCGCTTGAGGCAGGCTTTGCGGGAGCTTTGCGCTTCCACGCTGAAATGAAAACCGGGGCCGTGTGCCCCGGTTTTGTTTTTGGAAGATTATGGTGCTGTTGACTCGTTAGGCCTTCCTCCACTGGTAGTTAGTGAGTTCATTCAGATGCTCACCCTCGAAACATAAACAGTCGGTGTCTTGAAACCGCTCAATCATCCCATTCCAGATTGCGTCCGTTTCGGCGAACCTGAACAGAAGGAATACCAAGATGTTCTGCGCTCGGTAGAGTGCAAACCAATCGCCCGAATCGAAGCGACGTAGCCAGACTTTCACGCCAACGTCGAAAGGCTGCGTATTCCCGAAGATTTCATCAAAATCCGCGGTCTCGGTAGCGCCGGAGTATGGAATAGCAAGCACCCTCCATCGCGGCGGGACCTCGGATAAATGGCGAGCCACCAAGAGTGCAGCAGCGCTCTTGGTGAGCACGGCAAGCGACGTAAATAAAGCGTCACGCATAGGGTTCGTCTTGGGCTTTCCGGAGAAGAACGCCGGCATCGAGAAATCTGCAACAGAGTTTTCTCGAACATCAATGAACTTGAAGAATGCTAGGTCTCGCTGAGTGAACTCCTTCAAGCAGTCGGAGTTGATTGCCATCATGGCTATCGAGAGGTTCTCTTTGTGCTGAAATCGCGAAACGCAATTTGCGTCGTGAAGAACTGCAATTAATTTGAGAGCCTTAACGCAATATGTTTCGGGCCCGAACTCGTTGTTGCATTTTTCGTGCGTTGGGAGGAATCCCCCATAGTCGAATCCCTTGGCCTTCGGCTGCTTCCGCGTTATGAGCTGTCGCGGTACAGCATGGTCGCCGCTGGTGACATCGCTTTCCGTGATTTCTTTCCCGCAGAGGTAGCAAGTTTCAACCATGTTGTTGCGTCTATACATCGGTCTTCATACTACGTTATGAAAAATCTGGCACTGCCATTCAGAGGTCGTCGGCTTTTATTTCACGCTGGACCTCCATCTGCTAGCCTCAGTATCACTCGATAGCCACCGGCAACCAGCGCCCGCGCTCCGATCAGCAGGTCTTCGGCATCGCCATCCGGTGCGGCAACACCGTCGAGCAGACGCAGCATCATGGTCCAGCGATCGCACTGATTCGCCACGCTCTTCGGCGCAGCGAGTCCCTGGCGTCTCAGTTCGGCGGCGCGACTGACGAGGCGAAACTTGGCGGCTTCGAGTTGCGGCGGCAGCGGCAGGGACAGATCGAATGTCAGGTCGAGTCGGTAGGGGGGCTCGGCGGGCGCGTACGGCTGCGGAGGCGGGCGCCACGACAGTTCGTCGGGGGCGGGTGCGGTGCGCTCGGGGTCGAGCGGGAATTTATGGAAGCCCCATTTCGCGCCCATCCAGCATTCGAGCAGCACGCGGTCGTCGTCGACCGTGCACAGTTCGCCGGCGGGCGCGGCGAGTTCGGCGTCGCCCGGCAACGGGCCGTAGGCGCGCGGGTCGCGCTTCCATCTTGAAAAATCCCGATTGGGCGGGGCGCCGTAGTCGGCTTCGAGCGCGCGCCAGATCGTGATGAAAGCCTGGTAGTCGCGCTGGTAGTCCGGGTTGCGGCGCAGGAATTCCCAGGCCCACTGGTCGCGCGTCAGCGTGGCGCAATGGGCGTAGGCATCGGCCGTCATGTCAGATCGGCAGGAACACCATGCTGGCGACGTTGACGACGCCGAAGCGGATCGCGCGGTTGCTCTTGTCCTCGATGATCTTCGCCAGCGTGTCCTGGATGCCGATGAGCTTGCCGAATTCGCGCTCGAAGCTGAGGTTGGGCACGCCGTTGCCGTCGACGCCGTTGGAAAGCAGGACGGGCTCGCCCGTTTCGTTTCTGGCGCTGGAGAGCTTCCACACCACGGCCTCGGTGTTGCGCGCGGCGTTATAGAGCTTCTGCGCGTCCACCTCGGTCAGCAGGTAGAACTCGGTCTGGTGGTTGAAGGCCGCCATGTGCATGACCAGCAGGCCGTCCATCAGGGTCTTCACCCGGTCGCCGGCGAAATCGGCGCGCCAGGGTTCGAGCAGGACGGTTTCCCAGGGGAGGTTTTTCTGCGGCTCAAGATGCCAGTGCTCCAGCGGCTTGAACAGGGCGGCGGTCGCGTCGTCGGCGCTGGCAAAGCCGGATTTGCGCCATTCGTTGGGATTGCGGCGATAGAGCTTGAGCGTGAGCGACTTCAGGATGGCGAGGATTTCCTGCTGGTGGATTTCGATCACCGTATCGACGTCGCCCTTGGCCAGCTCCTTCATGCTGAAGCTGCGTACGCTGCTGCTGCCGTCCTTGCGCGCTATGGGTTGGCCGCCGCAGGCAGCGAGCAGCGTGGCGGTCANNCGATTCACGAAGAGCAGCTTACCTCAATCTTCCTCGCCCAGTCAGGCGGTTCGGCGGCGTAGGCCTCGTGTTCGGGCTGTTCGTCGAACGGGCGCGTCAGCAGCGCGTGCAGGCGGTTCACCTCGCTGTAGTCGCGCTCGTCCGCGGCGCGGCGGATGGCGACTTCGGCCAGGTGGTTGCGCAGGATGTACTTGGGGTTGACGCGTCGCATCGCTGCGGCGCGTTCGGCATCGACCGAGCCCTGCTGGCGCAGCGCGGCGGCGTAGCGCGCCGCCCAGGCGTCGAAAGCCGCGCGGTCGATGACGAGGTCGCGCAGCCGCGCGTTGATGGCGTCAGGCCGGNNGAAGTCGCACAGGCGGCGCAGGAAGATCGTGTAGTCGACGCGGTTCTGCGCCAGCAGCTGCAGCGCATCCATGACGAGGCCGGCGGTTTCGCCGCCGGGTGGCAGGCCGAACTTGGCGGCCATGCGTTCGAGATAGGCGCGGCCGAACACCTGCGGGTATTCGCCGATCGCCTGCGACGCGGTTTCCACCGACATCAGCGGCACCAGCGCCTGCGCCAGCTTGGTGATGTTCCACGCCGCCACGTCGGGCTGCTGGTCGAAGGCGTAGCGGCCGCCGGTGTCGGAGTGGTTGCAGACGTAGCCGGGATCGAAGGCATCGAGAAAGCCGAACGGCCCGTAGTCGAGCGTCAGGCCGAGGATGGACATGTTGTCGGTGTTCATCACNNGCCCACCGCCTGCCACTGCGCCATCAGCTCGGCTGTGCGCAAGGCCACTTGGCGCAGGAATTCGGGATAGGGGTCGGCCAGGTTTTTCAAATCCGGGTAGTAGCGTTCGATCACGTAGTCGGCCAGCTGCCTGATCGGCTCGACCTGGTTGCGGTAGTAGAAAACTTCAAATGACCCGAAGCGCACGAAGCTCGGGGCGAGGCGCGTCACCAGCGCGGCGGTTTCCTCGTCCTCGCGATAGACCGGACGGTCGCTGCCGACGATGCAGAGCGCGCGGGTGGTGGGGATGCCGAGCGNNCCCGCGCGAATAGGGCGTGCGGCCGGCACCCTTCAATTGCACTTCCCACCCTTCGCCCGCCGCATTCTTCACTTCACCGAGCAGGATCGCGCGGCCATCGCCGAGCTGCGGCACGTAATGGCCGAACTGGTGCCCGGCATAGAGCGCGGCGATCGCGTCCATGCCCGGCAGCAGCCGGTTGCCCGCCAGCGTCTCGATCAGTTCCGGGCGCGTCATTTCGCTTGCGTCGAGGTCGAGCAAGGCCAGCGCTTCCGGGCTGTAGCAGACCAGATAGGGGTCGGGAACGGGGGTCGGGCAGACGCGCGAGTAATAGGCTTCGGGCAGGCGGGCGAAGCCGTTGTCGAAGCTCAGCGATTCAAGGGTGGCCATGGCCCGATTTTAAGGCCTTGTAAGGTTTGAACGACCCGCCCGACTTCAGGGTTACCCCCAACAACCGGAACCCGTCATGAATCGCATCTCATCCTGCATGACTCGCGGCCTTCACACCCTGGACCAGGGCGGCGCCTGGATCGGCCTGCTCGGCATCCGCCTGCTGCTGGCGTATGAATTCGGCATCGCCGGCCTGGAAAAGCTGCGCGGCGACAACTGGTTCGCCGACATCCAGGGCGACTTTCCGTTTCCGTTCAGCGTGGTGCCGGTTGACCTCAGCTGGTTTCTCGCGACCTGGACCGAACTGATCGGCGCGGTGGCGCTGGTCGTCGGCCTGGGCACCCGATTCTGGGCGGCATCGCTGCTGATCCTCGATATCGTCGCCTGGGCGTCGGTGCATGGCGGCAACGGCTACAACGTCTGCGACAACGGCTATAAATTGCCGCTGCTGTATGCGCTGATGCTGATTCCGCTGGTGCTGTCGGGGCCGGGACGGCTGTCGATCGATCACTGGATCCGCACCCGCTTCGGGTGAGGCCGGCGACGGCTTAAAGACCCCTTCGTCACCGCGGTTGAGCATCGCGTCAGGATGCCGATATCTCCGGTACGCCCCCGGAGACCATCGCCATGAGTCCGCTCGACATGCAGCCCGCCGTGACTGCGCAGGAACTGTCGCTTTCCGCCATCATCGGCTCGCTGAGCTATGCGCTCGACCTGACCGAGGGCCTGCCGGCGGGCCACAGCCTGCGCTGCTGCTGGGTGGGCATGCATGTCGGCGAGCGGATGGGGATGGACAGCGAGGCGCTCTCGCATCTGTACTACACCTTGCTGCTCAAGGATGCGGGCTGCAGCAGCAATGCCGCGCGCCTGTTCGAGCTGTACGGCACCGACGACCGGCAGGTGAAGCGGGATTTCAAGCGGGTCGACACCGACAGCCTGATGCGTCTCGGCCGCTTCGTCATGTCGCATGTCGGCGTCGGCAAGTCGCTGCACGAGCGGGTCAGCCGCATCCTCAACTTGGCGCAGAACGGCGAGCAGTTCGCCACCGAACTGATTGCCACGCGCTGCGAGCGCGGCGCGCATATTTCGATCCAGCTGGGGTTCGACGAGGAAGTCGCCGCCGGCATCCGTTGTCTCGACGAGCACTGGAACGGCCGCGGCAAGCCGGCCCGCCTCAGCGGGTCGGAGATTCCACTCGCGTCCCGCATCGCGCTGCTGTCGCAGGTGGTGGAGGTGTTCCATTCCGCAGCGGACCGGGCGCACGTGCTGGCGGAAGTGCGCCAGCGTTCGGGCTCATGGTTCGATCCGGCCGTGGTGGAGGCGTTTCTGGAAGCCCAGCTACAGCCCGGATTCTGGGACGGGCTGAATGATGCCGACCTGCAGCAGCGCATCGAGCGGATCGAGCCGGCGTCGAAAGTGGTTGTNNGCATCGACGAGCAGCGGCTCGACACCATCGCCGAGGCCTTCGCCCAGGTGGTCGACGCGAAGAGCCATTACACCTACGGCCACAGCGCCCGGGTGGCGATCTATACGGAGGCCGTCGCGACCGTGCTCGGCCTGCCGCGCGAGCGGGTGCGCTGGCTGCGCCGCGGCGCGCTGCTGCACGACATCGGCAAGCTCGGCGTCAGCAACGCCGTGCTCGACAAGCCGGGCAAGCTGGACGCGGACGAATGGGAGCAGGTCAAGGCCCACGCCGCGTATTCCGAACAGATCCTGTCGCGGCTGGATATCTTCTCGGAGCTGGCCTTCGTCGCCGCGGCGCATCACGAGCGGCTCGACGGCAAGGGCTATCCGCGCGGGATCGCCGCCGACCGCATCCCGCTCGACACCCGCATCATCACCGTGGCCGACATCTTCGACGCCATCACCGCCGAGCGGCCGTACCGCGGCCCGATCCCGGTGGCCGATGCGATCGCCATGATGGAGAAGGAACGCGATGCCGCGATCGACGGTNNGAATCCGTCGTGCAGCCATTCGCCGGCCAGCGACCAGCCGCCGGTTTTCGCCATCGCGCCGAATTCGTCGCTGCGGAACTTGTAGGAGTGCTCGGTGTGCAGCGTTTCGCCCAGCGCGAAATGGATGCGCTGGCCCGCAAGGGTGACGTCCTGTTCGGCAAGGCTGACCAGATGCATTTCGATGCGCCCGGCCACCGGGTTGTAGAACGCGTAGTGGCGGAAGCGGGCCGGGTCGAAGTCGGCACCCAGCTCGCGGTTCAGCCGTTCGAGCAGATTCAGGTTGAAGGCGGCGGTGACNNTGCCGATGCTGGAGCCGGGGTAGTAGATCAGCCGCCGGCCTTCCGGCAGATACGGGGTGGCCGCTTCGAGGTCGTGGATGAAGTCCATGCCGAGCGCGGTGATGGCAAGGTCCGGATAGTCGCGGGCGAGCGG
>DONB01000179.1 GCA_003510325.1 Thiobacillus sp.
GAAATTGGTGTTAACACGCCCTATTCAGTTCCGTACGTTTGCATGCGGCTGTACAGCGTGGTGCGGTTGATGCCCAGGAGCTTGGCCGCCTGCGACAGGTTGCCGTGGGTCATGTTGAGTGCCGCTTCGACATACGCCTTTTCCCACTGGCGCAGGGTGGCATCGAGGTTGAAGTTGGCCAGCGTCTGCAGCTGTTTGCGCGCCAGCTCGATCAGCGCCTTGCTGTCGCTGGCGAGCGGGATTTCCTGCGGGTAGGCCTGGTCGGTATCGAGCTCGGCTTCCAGCTGCTGGGCGTTGACCGACAGGCCTGGATATTTGGTGGTCAGGCGAATGGCGATGTTGCGCAGTTCGCGCACGTTGCCGGGAAAGTGGTAGTCCTCCCACATCTGCTGCGCGCGTTGGTCGAGCGAAAACGGCTGGCTCTTCGCCTCGCGCGCGTAGAAATCGCGGAAGTGATCGAGCAGCGTGAGCTTGTCCTTCCCCATTTCACGCAGCGGCGGCACTGCGATGGAGAACACCGACAGCCGGTGATAGAGGTCGGCGCGGAAGCGGCCNNTTTTCCAGCACGCGCAGCAGCTTGGCCTGCAGTTCGAGCGGCAACTCCCCGATCTCGTCAAGAAACAGGGTGCCGTTCTCGGCTTCCTCGAAGTAGCCGGCGCGCGCGCTGGTGGCGCCGGTGAACGCGCCCTTGGCGTAGCCGAACAGGGTGGGCTCGACCAGGGTCGGCGAAATCGCCGCGCAGTTGAGCGCGAGATAGGGCTTGCTGGATCGGGGCGACAGCTGGTGCAGGCTGGAAGCGACGCGTTCCTTGCCGCTGCCGGATTCGCCCTCGATCAGCACCGGGAAGGGCGCGGCGGCGTACTGCTTGATCTGTTCGCGCAGCTTGTCCATCGCCGGGCTTTCGCCGACGATGCCAGAGTCCTTGGCGGGCGCAGGCGCCTTGTCGGCGCTGCGTTCGGCATCCTGAACCAGCAGGGCGTTGAACAGCAAGGATTTCAGGCGTTCTGGCTCGCACGGCTTGGCGACGAAATCGATGGCGCCGAGCGCGCGCGCGTGGCGCGCATTGGCTTCGTCGCTCTGGCCGGACAGCACCAGGATCTTGATGCTGGGTGAGATGCCCAGCAGGTCGGCGATCAGGGCAAAGCCTTCGTCCGGCTTGTGCGGTTGCGGCGGCAGGCCCAGATCGACCAGCGCCAGCTGCGGCGGCTCGTCCAGTTGCATCATCAGGCTCTTCACCTGGGCGCGCGATTCGGCGGCCGAGATGTCGAAGTCCTTGCTCAGCACATAGGTGAGCGTGTCGGAAATCAGCGGGTCGTCGTCGACGATCAGCAAACTCGGTTTGTTGGTTTGGGACACATATCCTCCAGGTCCAATGGTGCCGCGACCGCGTCGTCTCCTGATGGAGAGAGGGATTATTGTGCGCGTGTCGGGTTTTCGACGATTGTGCCAGAGACCTGGTTAAAGTTAAACCAGATCAGGCCAATCAGGACGGAGGATAGTGCAAATTAGGCGGTTGTATGGCGAAATCAGCTGTTCACGGGGTCGACCGCCACGCGCATCCAGCCTTCGCTGTGCTCGAGCGGGTTGCCCAGGGCGATGAATTTGCGTTCCGGCGTGCCGTGGACCTGGAGCACTTTGCCCGGCGTGAAATGGACGGGATCGATGATCACGCTGTCGGCCCCGTTGTCGCCGGCCAGCCACAGGCTGGCGTGCGGCAGGGTGGCGCCGCTGTTGTCGAGCCCGTTGACGGTGTAGCCCGACGTGCGGGTGACGTACAGCATGGTCAGTCTGGGGGGCTCGACCAGGGTTTCGATGCCGACCGAGCTGGTGTCGTCGTTGACGCGCGACAGGCGGCGCACGATGCCGATTTTCCATTGGCTGGCGTCGTGCGATTTGATGCCGATCAGCGCGCCTACGCGCAACCAGTCCTTGTCGCGCGACTCGACGATGGCGCCATAGCCGCATTCGCTTTCGTCGTGCATGACCCAGCGCTCGACGTCGGGCGAGTTGACCGGGGTGGGGAGCTGCATGTGCGAGACGCGTTCCCGGGTGCGATCGGTGATGAAGCCGTACACCTGCACATCGTCGGCCTCGTTGTAGCTGAGTCCGGTGCCGTAGGGCGACACCTTGGCCGGGGCATCGGCTGCCTTGAGCTGTCCGACGATGGCGTTGATGCCGTGAGCCACATCCACCAGCCGCTTGATGGTTTCGCGCGGGGCGCGGCGCTGTTCGCGTGCGGCCAGCGGCGCCCACTGGTGCTGCAGGAACTCGATCAGTTCGAGGCTTTCGGACGCGCGACCGTTTACTGTCAGGCCCAGCTGGGCGGGCGGCAGTCCTTTCTGCAGATCGGCGTGCAGGTCATCCAGCTTCTGCAGCAGGACCGCGGTCGCCCAGAAGCGCAAGGGCTTGTCGCTGTCCTGCTTGCGGACGCGGCGCGGGCCGTGGTCGGCCGACAGGTCGACGGAAAAACTATGGGTGCCGGGATCGTAATCGCGATCCAGTTGCAGCATCGTGTGCCAGCCGCACAGCCAGCGATCGAGCAGGTCGAGCTGCTTGGGGTAAAGCGTGCCGGTGTTGGCCAGATTCAGCATCAGAATGTGCAGGTAGGCCGTTTCGCAGTTGCAGTCGGAGGCGTCGTCGGCGTACACCCGCTGGGTCCGCCGGTGGAAGCCCTCGGTTTCGGCGATGCGATACAGGTTATGCAGCCGCAGCCAGAGTTTCTCGCCTGCAGGCAGATAGCGGATGGCGCGCCATTTCAGCAACTGGCCAAAGGTACGGATGGCGCGCAGAGTGATCAGCGGAATCTGCTCGTCGCGCGGGTTCTTGCCCGCCTCATGGGAAAGATGCAGCACCAGGCTGTGGTAGCCGCGGGCGACCTCCCAGTACATCCCGTACACGGCATGCCAGAGTTGGCTTTCCACCGGGCGCGACATGCGCGGATTGCGCAGGTACTGGCGCACCAGCGTGTCCTGCAGGTCGCGCGCTTTTTCATCCAGCAGCATGAACATGGCCAGACGATCTTTCGTGAGATGTGTCGAACTCTCGTTGAGCCGCTTGAGCGCACCGCAGATGGCCTGCTGGCTCTTGAACGCGTCGCCGAGCGGCAGGGTTTCAAGCCAGTGCGAAGCGCTCTTGAGGCTGCTGAGCGGGTCGTCGTTCCGTTTGCCGAAAGGCATCAGACGAGAAAGTTGCGAGGTGAATTTGTCGGCCAGTGTGATCATGGTGTCAGGCTATGGAAGGGGATGTCATGCTCGGGGACACGGTGCGCGTGATGCTGCAAATTCCATACCTGTACCTGCCCGTCGTCAGGCCAGCTTGCCCTGCACCCAGGCCTGGACAGATGCCAGGGCGGCAGGCAAGGCGCCCGGCTCGCTGCCGCCCGCCATCGCCATGTCCGGTTTGCCGCCGCCCTTGCCGCCGACCTGGNNCGCGCAGCTTGTCGGCGGTCTCGCGCAGGGCCTTGGCGTCGACGCCGTCGAGCTGCGCCGCCAGCACGCGCACGCCGGCCACGTCAAAGGCCTGCTGCACGAGTTCGTCGCCCTGGCTGGATGCCAGCTTCGACTTCAGGCGATCGACTTCCTTTTCCAGTGCACGGCTGTGCTCCATCAGTTGCGCCACGCGTTCGGCGGCTTCCGCGGGGGTGGCTTTGACCAGCTGCGAAATCGCGCCGAGGTTCTTTTCGGTCTCGCCAATATAGGCGAGCACGCCGGTGCCGGTGGTCGCCTCGACACGGCGGATGCCGGCCGCGACGCCGGTTTCCAGCAGGATCTTGAACGCGCCGATGTCGCCGGTGCGCGCGACGTGGGTGCCGCCGCACAGTTCGCGCGAACTGCCGATGTCGAGCACTCGCACCTCGTCGCCGTATTTTTCGCCGAACAGCATCATCGCGCCGGTCTTCTGCGCTTCCTCGATCGGCATCACGCGTGCCTGCGTCGCGGTGTTGGCGAGGATCTCGGCGTTAACGCGCGCCTCCACCTCGTCGATCTGCGCGCCCGTCATCGGCGTCGGCTGGACGAAGTCGAAGCGGGTTTTTTCGCTGTCAACCAGCGAGCCCTTCTGCTGCACGTGCTCGCCCAGCACTTCGCGCAGCGCCTTGTGCATGATGTGGGTNNGTGCGTGACCGAGTGGTTGCGCATGGTGCAGGCGCGCGCCTCCTCGTCGACGCGCGCGAGCACGGCGTCGCCGACCACGAGCGAGCCGGTCTTGACGATTCCATGATGGCCGAACACCTGCGCCTGGATCTTCTGCGTGTCCTCCACTTCGAACACGCCCTGCGTGCTCTGCAGCATGCCGCGGTCGCCGGCCTGGCCGCCGGACTCGGCATAAAAGGGGGTGTGGTCGAGCACGACCACGCCGAGTTCGCCTTCCCTGAGTTCGTTGACGGCGGCGCCGTCCTTGTACAGCGCGAGCACGGCAGCATCGTGGGTCAGCGTGTCGTAGCCGTGGAACACGGTCGCTTCGCCCGCATACTCCAGGCCGGCACCGAGCTTGAACTTGCCGGCGGCGCGCGCCTGGTCCTTCTGCCGCTGCATGGCAGCATCGAACGCCGTGGTGTCGACGCTGACATTCGCTTCGCGGCAGATGTCGGCGGTGAGGTCGAGAGGAAATCCGTAGGNNCGCCAGCGGGCAGCGTCTTCAGCGTGGCTTCGAGGATGCCCATGCCGTGCTCGATCGTCTCGAAGAAGCGCTCCTCCTCCAGCCGCAGGATGTCCATGACGCGGGTCTGCGCCTTGACCAGTTCGGGATAGGCCTCGCCCATCACGGCAACGAGGTCGGGCACGATGCGGTGGAAGAAGGCGGCGCGCGCGCCCAGTTTGTAACCATGACGGATCGCGCGTCGGATGATGCGGCGCAGCACGTAGCCGCGGCCTTCGTTGCCGGGGATGACGCCATCGACGATCAGGAAGGAGCATGCGCGGATGTGATCGGCGATGACCTTGAGCGAGTTGTTCGCAAGGTCCGTCGTCTGCGTCTCGCGCGCGGCGGCAGCGATCAGCGCCTGGAACAGGTCGATCTCGTAGTTGGAATGCACGTGCTGCATCACCGCGGAGATGCGCTCGAGTCCCATGCCGG
>DONB01000127.1 GCA_003510325.1 Thiobacillus sp.
GTCAGGGTTTGCGTGTCGGCCGGAATGGTGATGGCGGGCTGCACCGCATAGCCGCTGGCGGTCACCAGCTGGCCGTTGGCATCGGCCATGAACGAGCCGTCGCGGGTATAGGAGGTGGTGCCGTCCGGCATCAGCACCTGGAAGAAGCCGTTGCCCTGGATCGCCACGTCCTTGGCGTTGCCGGTCTGCTGCAGGTTGCCCTGGGTGAAGATGCGCTCGGTCGCCACCGGCTTGACCCCGGTGCCGATCTNNGGCCGGACGGCAGCTGCGTCTGCTCCGACGACTGCGCGCCGGGCTGGCGGATGGTCTGGTACAGCAGGTCCTCGAACACCGCACGTGCGCGCTTGAATCCGCTGGTGTTGACGTTGGCGAGGTTGTTGGAAATCACGTCCATCTGCGTCTGCTGCGCATCCAGGCCGGTCTTGGCAATCCAGAGTGAGCGAATCATGTCGGCTCCTTAAAATGTCGGGGATCAGTTCAGGCTCAGCAGCTGCGCTGCCTTGCCGTCGTTGGTTTCTGCGTTCTGCAGCAGCTTCATCTGCATGTCGAACTGGCGCGCCAGCGAAATCATGTTGACCATTTCGTCGACGACATTGACATTGGAGGACTCCAGCGCGCCGCTGACCAGCGCCACGTTGGGGTCGGCCTCCGCCGCATTGCCGTCCTTCAGCCTGAACAGGCCGTCGTCGCCGCGCACCAGATCGGCTTGGGGCGGGGTGNNGATGACCAGCTTCAGGCGGCCGACCGAGGTCAGGCCGGTGGCGGCCGAGCCGTCGGGCACCAGCGAAATCGTGCCGTCCTTGGCCAGCGCGATGTTGCGGCCGGGCGGGATCGCCAGCGGACCGCCGTCGCCCATCACGGTCAGGCCGTCGCGCGTGAGCAGCACACCGTTCTCGTCCATCTTCAGGCTGCCGTTGCGGGTGTAGGCCTCGCTGCCATCTGCGGCCTGCACTGCAATCCAGCCGTCGCCCTGCACCGCCACGTCGAGCTCGCGCCCGGTGTGCTGGATCGCACCTCCGCGGAAATCGCTTCCGGTGGTGGAGTCGACCACGAAGGCACGCGTGGCGAGCGGCGCGCCCTGCACCGGCACCGCGCGAAACTGGTCGACCTGCGCGCGGAATCCCGTGGTCGTGGCATTCGCCAGATTGTGCGAAGTCGTCGCCTGCTGTTCCAGGATATGCTTCGCGCCGGTCATGGCGGTGTAGATGAGACGGTCCATGTGATCCCCTATCGATTCAGGTCATCAACGCAGGTTGACCAGGGTCTGCAGCACCGCATCCTGCGCCTTGATGGTCTGCGCGTTGGCCTGGTACACCCGCTGCGCGGTGATCATGTTGACCAGCTCGGCAGTCAGGTCGACGTTGGAGTCCTCCACTGCCGACGACTGCAGTACGCCCAGACTGCCGGAATCGGGGGTGCCCACCAGCGGCGTGCCCGAGGCCGAGGTCTCGGCCCACATGTTGTTGCCCATCTGCTGCAGGCCGTTGGGGTTGGCGAAATTCGCCAGCACCACCTGGCCCAGCACGGCCGACTGGCCGTTGGTATAGCGTCCCAGCAGCGTGCCGTCGGCACCGATGTTGAAGCCGGCCAGCCGTCCCGAGGTGTAGCCGTCCTGGTTCAGCGTATTGACGCTGAACGCGGAACCGAACTGGGTGGTTCCGGTGAAATCGAAGGTGACCGGGAACGGCGAGGTGGCACCCGTTGCCGTTGCCGGTACGTTGATGGCAGGCAGCGGCATGCCTGTCGTCAGGGCGCCGCTCGAGTTGAAGGCGAGGTTGGTGATCTGGCCGTTCGCCCCGCCTCCGACGATCTGCGCGCCGTCGTTGGACGCATACATCTCCCAGGCGCCGGACGGCTGCTTCACGTAGTAGGTTTGCAGCGTCTGGGTATTGCCCAGGCTGTCGTAGACGGAGATCGCCGTCGAACTATGGAAGGTGGTCGGATCGTTCATGTTGAACGCGACGACGGACGAATCGATCGGCGTGCTGCCGGAATCCAGGTTGAGCACGGCATTCACTTCAGTCGTGATCTGCGGAACCAGGTCGGCGGTGTTGATGCTGAGGGGCGACGGCGCACCGGTCGACAGCACGCCGCTGGCATCGGCCGTATACCCGGTCAGCCTGGCGCCGGTCGGATTGACGATGAAGCCCATGCGATCGAGCTGGAACTGGCCGTTGCGCTGGTAGGCGACTTCGCCGTTGTTGTCCATGCGGCANNTTTATGCGGAAGAAGCCGCCGCCGTTGATCGCGATGTCAAGCGGATTGTTGGTGGCCGTGATGTTGCCCTGGGTGAACTGCTGGGCAATCTGTGCGACCTTGGTGCCGATGCCGACACCCGCACCGCCGGCCCCGGTCAGCGAGTTGGCATAGACATCCGCGAACTGGGCCTGCGACTGCTTGAAGCCCACGGTTCCTGAGTTGGCGACGTTGTTGCCGATGATGTCCAGATTCTTTGCGGCGGCGTTGAGGCCGCTCAATCCCTGCTGAAAACTCATGCTCTGCTCCTTAGTAAATGCGCTTCCCTGCCCGGTTCGGGTTGAGACTGCCTTGCTTAGAAAATCTGCCGGATGTCGGCATAACTCGCCTTTTCCTGCCCGGCCAGGTTCAACTGCACGCCCTGGCTGCCCTGCGAAACACTGTTGACCATGGAAAGATGCAAGGCGGTCGTCGCAACCGGATTGCCGTCGGTGACCACTTCAACCTTGAACCGATAGGCCGCGTCGGGGACGGCGTCGCCGTTGTCATCGAGGCCATCCCAGGCGACCAGGTTGATGCCGTCCTCGCGCTCTCCAAGGTTCAGCGTGCGCACCGTGGCACCCGCTNNCGATCAGGTTGGCGGCCTGGGCCATCTGGTTGGTTCCCATGCTGGCAACAAGCGCTTCCAGGCTGCTGTTCATGTTCTCGATCCCCTGCACCGTGGACAGCTGGGCCATCTGGCTGGTTACCTGCGCGTTGTCGAGCGGGTTCAGCGGATCCTGGTTCTTCATCTGCG
>DONB01000100.1 GCA_003510325.1 Thiobacillus sp.
GATCGCGCGGCGCTCCACCTGGGTCGAGCCGCACGGCACGCAGATGATGATGCGCGGACTGGGGCGGAACATGCGGGTGTCGTGCACCTTCTTGATGAAGTACTTGAGCATCTGCTCGGTGACGGTGAAGTCGGCGATCACGCCGTCCTTCATCGGCCGGATCGCCTGCAGGTTCCCCGGGGTGCGTCCCAGCATCTGCTTGGCTTCGGCGCCCACCGCCTGCACGGTGCGCTTGCCCCCCGCCGCCGCGTCGGTGCGGATCGACACCACCGAGGGCTCGTCCAGCACGATGCCGCGGTCGCGCACGTAAATCAGCGTGTTGGCGGTACCGAGGTCGATGGCGAGATCGGTGGAAAAATAGCTGGTCAGAAACTTGAACATGGCGGCATCCACACCCGCGTCGGACGGGCGAAAGGGCAGAAAAAACAAGGGGGCTATGATACCCTAACGGGCTTCGTTCCCGTAAGTATTCAGGTGCTTCCATGTCCCTCAGTCCGGACGACGTCAAGCGCATTGCCCGCCTTGCGCGCATAGAAACCAGCGATGCGGAGGCGCAGGCCACGCAGGCCCAGCTCAACAGCATTTTCGGCCTGATCGCCACCATGCAGGCAGTGGACACCGCCGGCATCGCGCCAATGGCCCACGCGCAGGAGGTCTACCAGCGCCTGCGCGACGACGCGGTGACCGAAACCGACCGCCATGCCGCCTTCCAGGCCGTGGCCCCGGCGGTCGAGAACGGCCTCTACCTCGTGCCCAAAGTCATCGAGTAAGTTCAGTCATGTCCGACACGTCCCTTTCCGCGCTTGCCGCGCAGCTTGCCGGCAAGCAGATTTCCAGCCGCGAACTGGCTCAGTCCTACCTCGACCGCATCGCCGCGCTGAACCCCGCGATCAATGCCTTCATCACGGTCGATCCCGAAAAAACCCTGCTCGAAGCCGCCGCCGCCGACGCGCTGATCGCCGCCGGCCAGGCGGGTCCGCTGACCGGCGTGCCGATCGCCCACAAGGACATCTTCTGCGCCGAGGGCTGGCTCACCACCTGCGGCTCGAAAATGCTGCACAACTTTGTCGCGCCCTACGACGCCCATGTGATCCAGCGCTTCAAGGCCGCCGGCCTGCCGAGCCTCGGCAAGACCAACATGGACGAGTTCGCGATGGGTTCGTCCAACGAAACGTCCTATTTCGGCGCGGTGAAGAACCCCTGGAACCCCACCTACGTGCCCGGCGGCTCCTCCGGCGGCGCCGCAGCGTGCGTGGCCGCGCGCATGGCGCCGGCCGCTACCGGCACCGACACCGGCGGCTCGATCCGTCAGCCCGCCGCGCTGTGCGGCATCACCGGGCTCAAGCCCACCTACGGCCTGGTGTCACGCTACGGCATGATCGCGTTCGCCTCCAGCCTCGACCAAGCCGGGCCGATGGCACCCTCGGCCGCGGACTGCGCGCTGCTGCTGAACGTGATGACCGGCTTCGACCCGAATGACTCGACCAGCCTGGAACGCGAGAAAGAGGACTACACCCGCGATCTGGACAGGCCGCTCGCAGGCCTGCGCGTCGGCCTGCCGAAAGAATTCTTCGCCGAGGGACTCAACAACGAAGTCGCCGCCGCGGTGGACGCCGCGGTTGCAGAACTGAAGAAGCTCGGCGCGACGACCGTTGAAATCTCGCTCGCCAACTCCAAGCTCGCGATTCCCGTCTACTACGTGCTGGCGCCTGCCGAAGCCTCGTCCAACCTGTCGCGCTTCGATGGCGTGCGCTACGGCTACCGCGCGCCGGACTACGCCAACCTCGACGACATGTACTGCAAGACCCGTGCGCAGGGCTTCGGCGCCGAGGTGAAGCGACGCATCCTGATCGGTGCCTATGTGCTCTCGCACGGCTATTACGACGCCTACTATCTGCAGGCGCAGAAAATCCGCCGCCTGATCGCCGACGATTTCAGCGAGGCCTTCAAGGTTTGCGACGTCATCCTCGGCCCCACCGCGCCGGGCACCGCGTTCAAGCTGGGCGAGAAATCCGACGACCCGGTCGAGATGTATCTCAACGACCTCTACACCATTCCCGCCAACCTCGCGGGCCTGCCCGGCATGAGCCTGCCCTGCGGCTTCGATGCCCAGGGACTGCCGATCGGCCTGCAGCTGGTCGGTAATTATTTTTCAGAAGCGAAGATGCTCAACGTCGCCCATCAATACCAGCACGCCACCGACTGGCACAACCGCCACCCGGAGGGACTGAAATGAAGTGGGAGACCGTCATCGGGCTGGAAGTCCACACCCAACTCGCCACGAAATCGAAAATCTTTTCGGGCAGCAGCACCGCCTTCGGCGCCGCGCCCAACACGCAGGCGAGCGCGGTCGACATCGCGCTGCCCGGCGTGCTGCCGGTGTTGAACAAGGGTGCCGTGGAATGCGCGATCAAGTTCGGGCTGGCGATCGGAGCGAATCTCAACCGCATCAACGTGTTCGACCGCAAGAACTACTTCTACCCGGATCTCCCCAAGGGCTATCAGATCAGCCAGCTGGCCAAGCCCATCGTTGAGGGCGGCGCGCTCACCGTGGTGGTCGACGGGGTCGAGAAGACCATCCATCTCACCCGCGCCCACATGGAAGAGGACGCCGGCAAGTCGCTGCACGAGGACTTCCACGGCATGACCGGGATCGACCTCAACCGCGCCGGCACGCCGCTGCTGGAGATCGTCTCCGAGCCGGAGATGCGCTCCAGCGCCGAGGCCGTCGCCTATGCCCGCGCGCTGCACACGCTGGTGACCTGGATCGGCATCTGCGANNACATGCAGGAAGGCAGCTTCCGCGTCGACGCCAACGTCTCGGTGCGCCCGGTCGGACAGGCCAAATTCGGCACCCGCCGCGAAATCAAGAACCTCAACTCCTTCCGCTTCCTGCAGCAAGCGATCGACTACGAAGTCCGCTGGCAGATCGAAACGCTGGAGGACGGCGGCCGCATCGAGCAGGCCACGGTGCTGTTCGATCCCGACACCGGCGAGACGCGCATGATGCGCAGCAAGGAAGACGCGCACGACTATCGCTACTTCCCCGACCCCGACCTCTTGCCGGTCAGGCTCGACGAGGACTGGATCGAAGCGGTGCGCGCTGCGCTGCCCGAACTGCCCGCCGCGATGCAGGTGCGCTTCCAGCGCGACTACGGCGTGTCGGTCTACGATGCAGCCGTCCTGACGGGATCGCGCGCGCTCGCCGACTATTTCGAGGCCGCCGCCCAAGCCTGCGGCCAGGGCAAGCTCGCCGCCAACTGGGTGATGGGTGAGCTTTCGGCTGCATTGAACAAGGCCGAACTCGACATCGCACAAAGCCCGGTTTCCGCCGCTCAGCTCGGCACGCTGATCGCCCGCATCCAGGACGGCACGCTGTCCGGCAAACTGGCCAAACAGGTGTTCGAAGGGC
>DONB01000214.1 GCA_003510325.1 Thiobacillus sp.
GGCAAGCCCAACAACGGCGGCTCCAAGCTGTTTTCGGTGTCGGGTCACGTCAACAAGCCCGGCAATTTCGAAGTGCCGCTCGGCACGCCGTTTTCCGAGCTGCTGGAGATGGCGGGCGGGGTGCGGAACGGGCATAAATTGAAGGCCGTGATTCCGGGCGGATCGTCGGCACCGGTGCTGCCGGCCGACGTCATGATGGACTGCACGATGGACTTCGACTCGATCGCCAAGGCCGGGTCGATGCTGGGTTCGGGCGCGGTGATCGTGATGGACGAGACCGTGTGCATGGTGCGTGCGCTGGAACGGCTGTCGTACTTCTACTTCGAGGAATCGTGCGGCCAGTGCACGCCGTGCCGNNCTGCGCTGGGCGATGCGGCAGCGATGCCGGTGCAAAGCTTCCTCAAACATTTTGGCCACGAGTTCGAGCATCACATCGAACACAAGCGCTGCATGGCCGGCACGGAACAGGCAGAATAATCAAGGCTATGGCTACGCTCAATATCGAAATCGATGGACGCGCGCTGCAGGTCGAAAGCGGCGACACCATCATGGATGCGGCGAACCAGGCCGGCATCACGATTCCGCATTTCTGTTATCACAAGAAGCTTTCCATTGCGGCCAACTGCCGCATGTGCCTGGTGCAGGTGGAAAAGGCGCCGAAACCGTTGCCGGCCTGTGCCACCCCGGTGACCGACGGCATGAAGGTGCAGACCCGCTCCGAATATGCGATCAACGCGCAGAAGGCGGTGATGGAGTTCCTTCTGATCAATCATCCGCTCGACTGCCCGATTTGCGACCAGGGCGGCGAATGCACCTTGCAGGATCTGGCGGTGGGCTATGGCGGATCCTCGTCGCGCTACCGGGAAATCAAGCGCGTGGTGCGCGAGAAGAACCTCGGCCCGCTCATCGCGACCGACATGACGCGCTGCATCCACTGCAGCCGTTGCGTGCGCTTCGGCCAGGAAATCGCCGGCGTGATGGAACTCGGCATGCCCGGGCGCGGCGAGCACACCGAAGTGATGCCCTTCCTCGAAACCCAGGTGGCGTCCGAGCTGTCGGGCAACGTCATCGACCTGTGCCCGGTCGGCGCGCTCACCAGCAAGCCGTTCCGCTACAGCGCGCGCAGCTGGGAGCTGTCGCGCCGCTCCTCGATCAGCCCACACGACAGCCTCGGCTCCAACCTCGAAGTCCACGTCAAGGACAACAAGGTCATGCGCGTGCTGCCGCGCGAGAACGAGGACGTCAACGAATGCTGGCTGGCCGACCGCGACCGTTTCTCCTATCAGGGGCTCAACACGGCCGAGCGCTTGACCCAGCCGATGATCAAGCAGGGAGGGCAGTGGGTCGAAACCACCTGGCAGGCTGCGCTCGAATTCGTCGCCGACAAACTGAAATCCATTCCGGCGGAACAGATCGGTGCGCTGTCGACGCCGTACCGTCCGGCCGAAGAGCTGTTCCTGCTGCAAAAAATGATGCGCGGCCTGGGCAGCGGCAACGTCGACCATCGGCTGCGGCAGTCGGACTTTTCGCTCGACGACAAGGCGCACGGCGGCTTCTGGCTGGGCATGCCGGTCACCTACATGTCGCGGCTCAATCGCATGCTGGTGGTGGGTTCGAATCTCAGGAAAGACCACCCGCTGATGGCGCACCGTATCCGTGAATCGGTGCGTTGGTATGGCGAGCTCAATCTGATCAACGCCGCCGAAGACGAATTCCTCGGCAAGGTGCACGCCAAGCACATCGTCGCGCCGTCGCAACTCGGCAGCGCACTGGCGGGCGTATGCGTTGCATTGGCTCAACTGAAAAACCTGCCGGTTCCCGCCATCGCTGCGCACGGTGTCGTGGATGACATAGCGAAGAAAATGGCCGAAAGCATTTCCGGTGGGGAAACCCGGGCGGTCTTTCTCGGCAACATGGCGCAGCACCATTCCAGCTATGCGCAGATTCATGCGCTGGCGCAGGAAGTGGCGAAGCTCGCCGGCGCCAGCTTTGGCGTGCTGGGCGAAGCGGCCAACAGCGTCGGCGCGGTGGCGGTCGGGGCAATTCCCGGACGCGGCCCGTTGGGGCAGCCTGCCATCAAGGGATTGAACGCGCAGCAGATGCTGGCAAAGCCGCTTTCCGCCTATCTGCTGCTGGGCGTCGAAGCAGAACTCGATACGCATGATCCGGTCGGCGCGATGGCCAGCATCAATGCCGCGGACTTCGTCGTTGTGATGTCGCCCTACAAGGGCAAGTCGCTCGACTACGCCGACGTGCTGTTGCCGATCGCGCCGTGGACTGAAACCTCGGGCACCTTCATCAATACCGAAGGCCGCGTGCAGAGCTTCAGCGCCGTGGTGAAGCCGCTCGGCGAAACGCGTCCGGCGTGGAAGGTGCTGCGCGTGCTGGGCAACCTGCTGGGCCTGGCCGGCTTCGATCACAACGATAGCAAGGATGTGCTGCGCGACGCGCTGGGCGACACGCCGACCGGAAACGTGCAGGCCTTCCTCAGCAATGAGGTCAGCGGCGTGACGCCGGCGCAGCCGCAGGCCATCGACGGCCTGGAACGGGTCGCCGAGGTGCCGATCTACCAGACCGACGCCGTGGTGCGCCGTTCGCCCTCGCTGCAGATGACGCTCGATGCCGCGCTGCCGGTGGCGCGCATGCACAGCCGGCTGATCGCGAAGTTGGGCCTCATGGAAAACGGCCGCGTATCGGTGCGCCAGACCGCGAGTGCGCTGACCCTGAAAGTGCAGCGCGACGATCTGCTGCCTGACAACTGCGTGCGCATTCCCAGCGGCCACCCGTTGACGGCGGGGCTGGGTCCGATGTTCGGTCCGATCATGGTGGAGCCGGTCTGATGGAGAGCGTGGGAATGGACTGGGGCGCGATTCAAACCGTCGTCTGGACGCTGTTCAAGATCATGGCGCTGGTAGTGCCGCTGATGCTGGGCGTCGCCTATCTGACCTATGCCGAACGCAAGATCATCGGCTGGATGCAGGTGCGCATCGGTCCCAACCGCGTGGGCTTCCAGGGCCTGCTGCAGCCGATCGCCGACGCGGTGAAACTGCTGATGAAGGAAATCATCATTCCTTCCGGCGCGAACAAAGGCTTGTTCATTCTCGGCCCCATCCTGGCCATCGCGCCGGCACTGGCGGCATGGGCGGTAATCCCGTTCACCGACAGCCTGGTGGTGGCCAACATCAACGCCGGCTTGCTGTATGTGATGGCGATCACCTCGATGGGCGTCTACGGTGTCATCATCGCGGGCTGGGCGTCCAACTCCAAATACGCCTTCCTCGGCGCGATGCGCTCGGCGGCGCAGATCGTGTCGTACGAAATCGCGATGGGCTTCGCGCTGGTCGGCGTGCTGATGGCGTCGCAGTCACTCAACCTGATCGACATCGTGCAGGGTCAGTCGGGCGGTCTGCACCAGTGGTACATCTGGCCGTTGTTCCCGCTGTTCATCGTGTATCTGATCTCGGGCGTAGCCGAAACCAACCGCGCGCCGTTCGACGTCGCCGAAGGCGAGTCCGAGATCGTCGCCGGCTTCCACGTGGAATATTCCGGGATGGCCTTCGCGGTGTTCTTCCTCGCCGAATACGCCAACATGATCCTGATCGCTGCGCTGACCACGATCATGTTCCTCGGCGGCTGGCTGTCGCCGGTTTCGTTCCTGCCGGATGGCATCGTCTGGTGGCTGCTGAAGACCGGCTTCGTACTCTTCCTGTTCCTGTGGTTCCGCGCCACCTTCCCGCGCTACCGCTACGACCAGATCATGCGTCTGGGCTGGAAAGTGTTCATTCCCATCACCATCGTCTGGATCGTCGTCGTCGGCGGCATGATGCAGACGCCGTATGGCCATCTTTTCCACTGAGCGCGCCATGAGACGGATCACCCATTTCTTCGGCAGCCTGTTTCTGATCGAACTGCTGCGCGGCATGATGCTCACCGGGCGCCACCTGTTCGCGCGCAAGATCACGGTGCAGTATCCGGAAGAGAAGACCCCGCAAAGCCCGCGCTTCCGCGGCCTGCACGCGCTGCGCCGCTATCCCAATGGGGAAGAGCGCTGCATCGCCTGCAAGCTGTGCGAGGCCGTTTGCCCGGCATTGGCCATCACCATCGAATCGGAACAGCGCACTGACGGCACCCGCCGCNNGGTCGACTCCATCGTCGAGACCCGCATTCTCGAATACCACGGCGAAAAACGCGGCGACCTGTATTACACCAAGCCCATGCTGCTCGCGATCGGCGACCAGTACGAGGAACAGATCGCGAAGGACCGCGCGCTGGATGCGAAGTATCGATAATGAAAACAGCGCGAAGTATCGTTAATCCTCTATGACCTACACGACCGCGATCTTCTATTTCTTTGCCGCCATTCTCGTGTTTGCCGGCCTGCGCGTGATCACCGCGCGCAACCCGGTGCACGCCGCGCTGTTCCTGGTGCTGGCCTTCTTCACCGCTGCTGGCCTGTGGATGCTGCTGGAAGCCGAATTCCTCGCCATCACCCTGGTGCTGGTCTACGTCGGCGCGGTGATGGTGCTGTTCCTNNTTCCTGTTCGTGGTGATGATGCTTGACATCAACCTGAACAAATTGCGCGAAGGCTTCTGGGATTACCTGCCGCTGGCCGGTTTCGTCTCGGTGCTTCTGATGATCGAAATGGCGCTGATCCTCGGCAGCCGCCATTTCGGACTCGAGGTGATGGCAACGCCCGAGCCGCATGCTGCCGACTACAGCAACACCAAGGAACTCGGTCGGCTGCTGTATACCGACTACGTCTACGCGTTCGAACTGGCTGCTGTGATCCTGCTGGTGGCGATCGTCGCCGCCATCGCG
>DONB01000293.1 GCA_003510325.1 Thiobacillus sp.
GACGGGCTTCATCGGCCAGCATGGGCACGAGCGGGGCCCAGTCGCTGCGCCAGATGCCGAACGGGTCGCGTTCCAGCGGCAGGGCAATCGCCGCGCCCCCGGCCGTGGCGCCCACGGCCTCCAGCCGCATCGGACCTTCGCCCTCGAAACGCGCCTGGGTGCAGATGCCGCACAGCGCTGACGCGGCATCGAACAGGCGGCCGACCGACGAGCTGGCCGGGCTGTTCAGCCGGGTTGACCAGGCCTGATGCAGGGCTGCGGGGGCGAAGGGCGCGGACTGGCCGGTCTCCCACAGCAGCGCCGCGGCGGCGCGCCAGGGTTCGCGTCCGGCCTTGTCGCCGCCGGGCAGACGGAACGGCCTGAACGAAGCGGCGCGCTGCCAGCGGCCGGGCGCGCCGGTGAAGGCTTCGCCGCCCCACAGGGTCTGATCATCGCCGAGGCCGACGCCGTCCCAGGCGAACACGATCCATGTGTCCGCATCCGGATATTCCCAGGCCAGCGCCGAGGCATGGGCGTGGTGATGCCAGACCTCGGCCAGGGGCAAACGGCTGTCGCGGGCAAAGCGGCGATAGCCGTAGCCGGGATGCCGATCCACCAGCAAGCGCGAGGCCTCTACCTGGTACAGGCGCTGCAGGTCGGCCGCCACCTGCGCCAGCGTATCCAGGCTGCGCACGGTGTCGAGTTCGCCGATATGCGGCGAGACGATGGCGCGCGTGCCCCACGCAAGACACAGCGTGTTTTTCATGTGGCTGCCGAGCGCCAGCAAGGGTTCGGCAAGCGGCGCGGACAATTCGAATTCCAGCGGTGCACTGCCGCGTCCCAGGCGCAGCGGGCGTGGCACGCCGGCAATGACGCGATACACCGGATCGTCGGCCGGCCGCACGATGGGGCGGTTGTGATGCAGGAAGGCATCGGCGATGTGGGCGAGCCGGGTGTGCGCTTCGTGGGTGTCGGTCAGCACGGGTTCGCCGGAAAGATTGCCCGAGGTCGCTACCAGTGGCCCGTCGAAATCGTCCAGCAGCAGGTCGTGCAGCGGCGAGTAGGGCAGCAGGCAGCCGATTTCCGCGAGGCCTGGCGCGATGTGATCGGAGAGGCGGGTATCGGCGCGTTTCGATAGCAGCACGATGGGGCGCTCGGGTGAGTCGAGGAGGACTTCCTGTTCAGGCGTCGTGTGAACGGCTTCGCCCAAGGCCTTGAGATCACGGAACATCACCGCCAGCGGCTTGGCCGGGCGCGGCTTTCTCGCACGCAGCGTGGTGACCGCCGCGTCGTTCCTTGCATCGCACATCAGGTGATAGCCGCCGACGCCTTTCACTGCGACGATTTTCCCCGCACGCAGCGCAGCGACCGTCGCGGCCAGCGCCGCCTGATCGCCCTCGTGCGTCTCTTCGCCGGAAACGAGTTGCAGATGCGGTCCGCACACCGGGCAGGCGATCGGCTCGGCGTGGAAGCGGCGGTCGAGCGGGTTTTCGTATTCGCGCCGGCAGTCCGGGCACAGCGTGAAGTCGCGCATCGCCGTGTTGGGACGGTCGTAGGGCAGGGCGGTGATCAGCGTGTAGCGCGGGCCGCACTGGGTACAGTTGATGAAAGGGTAGCGATGACGGCGGTTGGCCGGGTCGTGCAATTCGGCGAGACAGTCGGCACAGACAAAGCCGTCGGGGGGCAGATGAATGGCGGCCGAGCTTGACGCTGTACTGACACGTATGGAAAACGCTTCGGCGTGTTCGGGCTGGCAGGCTGCGACGGCAAGCGGACCGGGCGCGGACAGCGGCGGTGCCTCGCTCAGCAGCGCCTCATTGAAACGCTGGAGTTGCGCGGGCGTGCCTTCGGCGTGGATCTCCACCGCGCCGTTGACGTTGCGCACCCAGCCAGTGATGTCGTGTCGATGCGCGAGACGATAGACGTAGGGCCGGAAGCCCACGCCCTGAACCCTGCCACCGATGGTGATGAATCGGGCGACGCGCTCAGGCATCGACGGCTACGCGCACGCCGCCCGCCCACCAGATGCGGCAGGCGCCTTCGTCCGACACCATGCAGGGGCCGACCGCCGAAGAAGGCGTGCAGGACTTCGCGAAAAGACGGCAAGCCGGGGGCTGAGCCTTACCCATAAGAATTGCGCCGCAAAGGCAGCCGCTCGGTTCGGGAGCTTNNCGCGCGCAATCGCAGCCGGGCGGCATTTCGCCGGCGCGGCGGCGGCTGGGGTCGGCGTGGTCGGGGAACAGCAGGCGCGCGTCGTGCTCGGCATATGCAGGCTTCAGTGCATAGCCCGAATGGGGGATGATGCCGATGCCGCGCCAGTTGGCGTCGACGACATCGAGCGTGCCATCGAGCAGCCGGCGGCCGGTGGGATTGCCGCCGGGATGCGCGACTTCACGGTAACAGTTGTCGAGAAAGCGCTCGCCGCTTTTCAGCTGCCTCAGCACCGAATAGAACGACGCCAGCAAGGATTCTGGCGCGAAGCCGGCGACTGCGGCGGGAATTTCGTGGCGGTCGACGACGAAGGCCCATTCCTCCGGCCCCATGATGGTGGAGACGTGACCGGGCGCGACCAGCGCGTCGAATCCAGGAGCCCCCGGGCTGGATTCAAACGTACCGAGCAGCATCGCCACCGCCGGCCAGGTCAGCCGGCCGGACAGCAGAATGGAAAGATTGTCCGGAATGCCCTCCGCCAGCATCGCGGCGGTCGGCGCAGTGGTGGTCTCGAAGCCTGCAGCGAAGAACACCACCGGACGACCGGGATTCTCCAGCGCGATCTTGCGCGCATCGAGCGGGCTGGCGATCGGCCGCACGTCGGCACCGGCCGCCTGCGCCTCGGCGAGCGAGCGCACCTCGCCTTTCTTCACGTTGACCGGCACCCGCAACATGTCGCCGAAGGCGACCAGGATGACCTTGTCCTGCAACGCGAGCTGCATGGCCTGGTAGACGTCTTCCTCCGGACACACGCACACCGGGCAGCCGGGCCCGGGCACCAGTTCGACCCATTTCGGCAACGCACCGCGCAGACCGGCCTGGGTGATCGAACGTTCATGGCCGCCGCACACGTTCATGATCTTGATCGTGCGGGCGAAGTCGAGGGCGTGGATTTTCTCCAGCCAGGCGCGGGCGTTGTCCATCAGGCGGTGACGCTGTGATATTTCATGCCGTCGCTCTGGATCGCCGGGCGGCGCGACTGACCGATGGCCACGCGGGCGCGTTGGGCGGCGAGCTGCTCGCGCAGCCAGGTCAGCCACGCGTCCATGCCCATGTCCTTGCGCGCCGACAGGCACATCACTGGCGCCGGATTGGCCAGATTGCGCAGGTGCGCTTCCGCCTTGTCCGGATCGAAGTCGTCCAGCACGGCCAACAGGTCGGTCTTGGTCAGCAGCATGGCGTCGGCGGCACGGAACATGACCGGATACTTGGCTGGCTTGTCGTCACCCTCGGTGACCGAGAGCAGGGTGACGTTGAGATGCTGGCCGAGGTCGAAGCTCGCCGGGCAGACCAGGTTGCCGACGTTCTCGATGAACAGGATGTCGACGCCGTCGAGCGTCATGTGGTGCAGCGCGTCGTGCACCAGATGCGCGTCGAGGTGGCAGGCGGTGCCGGTGACGATCTGGTGCGCCTGCACGCCCTTGGCGCGGATACGCTCGGCATCATTCTCGGTTTCGAGGTCACCCTCGATCACGGCGCAGGTGAACTCGTCCTTCAGTGCAGTCAGTGTCGCCTCCAGCAGCGCGGTCTTGCCGGAGCCGGGCGAGGACATCAGGTTGATGGCGAGGATGCCACGCTTGTCGAAGTGGTCGCGGTTGTGGCCGGCCTGGTCGTCGTTCTTTTGCAGCAGGCCCTTCAGCACGGACACTGCCGTCGCCCCTTTGGCGACGGGCTTGAACGCGAGGTGCTTGTTGCCGGGGGTGAGGTTGCAGCCGCAGGTATCGCACATGATTTTCTAGGAAGCCGGAGTAGGGGAGGTTTCGAGTTCGACGCTTTCGAGCAGCAGCTCGTCTCCGCTGACGATCTGGGTATGCCAGTCGCCGCAGGCGCCGCAGATCAGGCGGTTCATCNNCATGCGGCTGCCGGCGGCGGCGAGCGGGAAGGCGGTGGCCAGCAGTTCAGGCACCACGCCGGCGAGCGGACCGATGCGGACGCGGATGGCGGTGGCGCAGCCCGCCTGATGCTGATCGATCACGGCATCCACCTGCTCGACGAGCGCCTGGGCAACGGCGAGTTCATGCACCGCTTTCCTCCAGGATCTGGTCGAGCAGTTCCCAGGTGGTGCGGGCGTCGGATTCGGCGATCTTCTGGATGGCGTAACCCACGTGCACCATGACGAAGTCGCCGACCACGGGCGGCTCGTCCTGCATCA
>DONB01000295.1 GCA_003510325.1 Thiobacillus sp.
GAACTGGTGCGACGGCGCTGCACCTGCATCGTCGCCATCGACGCCGGCGAGGACGGCAACAGCCATTTCGAGGACCTCGGCAACGCCATCCGCAAGTGCTACGCCGATTTCGGCGTGGTCATCGACATCCACGCCGAAGACCTGGAAAGCGGCTACTCCGCCATCGGCCGCGTGTTCTACCCGCCCTGCGAAGGAAGCCCGGAACAACCGTCAGAAGGGCACCTGATCTACATCANNCCCGCCGATCTGCTCAACTACAAGTGCACCCACCCCGGGTTTCCGCACGAATCGACCGCGGATCAATGGTTCGACGAATCGCAGTTCGAGAGCTACCGCAAGCTCGGCCATCACATCGGCAAGGCCGTGTTCGACGCAGCGCTGATCGAGACCGCCCAGCGCCAGGACATGGCCGGCGACAGCGGACCGGTCATGCCGTGGCTGTGCGAAATCCTGCGCGAGCGGCGCGATGAGGCCGCTTGAAAGCCCCCCATCCTTGACTAAGGTTCAGGGCAGTCTGTCCTGCCCACAGGAGAGCACGATGAAGATTTCGTTCTGGCTAGGCCTCTTCGGCATCGCAGCCATCGCCGCACTGGCCTGGCTCACCCACCAGCCTGAAACTGCGCGCGCCACCTTGCCGCCGACAGCCGTCACGGCGCAAGCCTTTCCCGAGGCGTCCCCCGCCGCGCCCGATGCAGCGTCGCCCTACTCCGACGCCGGTTTCCACGAAGCCGAAGCCGGTCTGTCGCCTTCGGCGCGCGCCGGCCGCGAAATCTGGTTCAAGGCCACGGCCGGCAACGCGCGCTTCCATACCTATACCTTCCAGCAGCGCATCACTGCATTGATCGACTGGTTCGGCGTGCTGCGCAGCGACGCGCGCGACACCCGCTTCAAGACCTGGGGGCTGATCAACGATCCGGGCTGCTGCACGCCGGGCTCCTCCGGCTGTCCCGCGAAAAGCGACGAGGAGACCTACGGTTTCGACTGGTGCCCCGGCGACGAGACGCTGCTGAAATTCGTCGGCAAGCCGGGCTACCGTGACCCGGCCTGCGACTTCAAGGACGCCAGCGCCGCCGCCAGCGATCCCGACGGACACCAGCAGGGGCGCGAGGACAGCTGCAACCTGGCCTTCGGCACCTCCACCGGCGCGCTCGGCTTCCGCAAGTTTCCCAACCCGCGCTTCGATGCGGCGGCATGGAAGCAGGTCAACGGCCGCCTCGGCAGTTGGGAAGGCTACAACAGCAAGCTGTCGGACGATCCCGCCCGCTCCGACTTCAAGGTGCGCAAGCTGGCCGACGCCTCGATCGAACCGCCCTTCCTGATCGGCACCGCGTGCGCCTCGTGCCACGTCGCCTTCAATCCCGCCAGACCGCCGGCGGACCCCGAACATCCCAAGTGGGAAAACCTCTCCGGCCTGGTCGGCAACCAGTACATCCGCGTCTCCGAGATCCTCATTTCCGGCATGCCGCACGACGATCTCCTGTGGCAGATCTTCGCCCACGCCCGTCCCGGGACCTCCGACACCTCGGCGATCCCCAACGACCAGGTCAACAACGCCGGCACCATCAACGCGCTGATCAACACGGCGCAGCGTCCCACGTTCGCCGGCGAAAAGGTCAATCGCTGGCGCAAGGTCGCGGCGTGTCCGGACGGCGCGAAGGAAAGCAGTTGCTGGTGCGAACCCGGCAAGTCAGGCAAGTGCTGGGAAAAGGGCGTGAAGACCGAAACCGTCCACCACATCCTCAAGGGCGGCGGCGACTCGATCGGCGCGCTCGGCGCGATCCAGCGCGTGTATTTCAATATCGGATCGTGCGCCGAGCAGTGCTGGGTCAACCATCTCACCGACCTGCGCCAGCTCGACCCGCAGGGGCGCAACTTCGGCCAGACACCGTTCGACATCGGCCAGTGCCGGCGCGACTGCCCCAACTTCCGCGCGGTGGAAGACCGCCTGCACAACATCCTCGACTTCTTCCTCACCGCACCCGAAGGCCATGCCGTCGACCTCGTCGCGGCGCGCGCCCACCAGAAGGGCGCCGCCTACATCCAGGCCGACCTGGTGCGCGATCTCGAAAGCGATTTCGGCAAGGATGCAGTCTCGCGCGGCCAGCAGGTGTTCGTCGCCAACTGCGCGCGCTGCCATTCCAGCGACAAGCCGCCGTTCGAGGCCGTCGACTTTCGCGCCATCGACAGCACGAGCGGCCTGCGCGCCGACTGGCTGGGCAATGACGTGCCCATCCCGGTCACCGAGGTCGGTACCTACCGCTGCCGTTCGCTGCATTCCAACCACCGGCGCGGCCACGTCTGGGAGCAGTTCGCCAACGAGGACTACCACGCGCGCAAGAGCGTGTCGGGAATCCTCGAACCGCACGATGGCGGACGCGGTTATTACCGCAACGTCTCGCTGCTGAACCTGTGGGCGCACGCGCCCTTCCTGCACAACAACTCGGTCGGTCCCGAACTGTGCGGATGGGGCGGCGACAAGGCGAATCCCTACGAGCTGTACCGTTCCAGTTACGTCGACACGACTCAGCCCGGCAATCCGCCGCTGGCGCAGGACAAGCAGCCGGCCTGCTGGACTTACGACCCTTCGGTCGACGGCCGCTTCAAGCTCTATGTCGCCTCGATGCACGACCTGCTGAATCCGTCCAGGCGCATCCCCAAGGCAACCAAGGTCGACCAGGACATCGTGCTCGACATCGGTCCGCGCATCTTCGACGGCCAGTCGGAAAAACGCCTGGTCGGCTTCACCGTGCGGGTTCCGGCCGGCGCCACCGCGGGTAATGTCGGCAACTTCCGCCACAAGGATTTCATCGTCGACCTGGTGCGCGCCAAGCTCAAACCCGGGGAACTCGAAGCACGGCTCGCGACGGTGCTGCCCGCTAGCGACGCCAAAAAACTCGCCGCTGAAATGCAGTCCATCGGCAAGGCCATCGTCTCCGACCCCGATCGCCTGGTCGAGGTGGTGAAGGAGGCGCGCGCCCTCACCCCGGCGCTATGGCAGGTCTATTCGTCGTGCAGCGCGGAAATCGAAAACGACGGCCATCGCTTCGGCGAAGACCTGTCCGACGCCGACAAGAACGCGCTGATCGCCTTCCTGGCGACGCTGTAAAGGAGAACATCATGAATGCACGCACGCTTCTTCTCTCCGCCGCGCTCATCCTTTCCGTATCGGGCTGCGACAAGCTCAACGACTGGTTCGGCAGCAAGCCCGACATCGCGTTCGCCCCCTACGGCAACGACTACGCCAGCAAGCCGGACTTCGCGCAGGTCGAATACGCACATCCCATTCCGCTGCAGGCACTTGCCAAGGTCACGCCGAAATACCTCGCCGGCCTGAATCAGGAAGAACTCGACCAGCTGTATGCGCGGCTCAGTTCAGGACCGATTCCCGATGGCCCGTTCGACGGCGAGATCGTGTTCCCGCGCGGCAGTTCGGGCAAGCTGCGCGCCGCCGAAATCATCGGCGGCCTCAAGGGCCTGGGCGTGAATTTCAAGGGAAAAATGCTCGAGACCGCAGGCGAAGCCCTGTGGAAAGGCAAGGTGTTCTACCGCGACCAGAAAGTGCTGCGCAACCGCATCCAGGACCTCACCGTGCTGCGGCCGGTGATCGGCCCCGGCGACATTCCGAAGATCGACGTCGACGGCCGCGACGCCTGGCTGCTGTTTCCGGCCAAGCTGTACTGCGGACAAAGCCTGATCGACTCGCGCCGCGAATCGATCATCATCGACTACGCCTTCACCGACGAAATCCGCGGCTATCGCGAGAGGCCCGATTTTCTCGCCGGACGCCGCGGCCTCAAGGTGCGCGACGAAATCCGCATGGTACGGCCCGGCCTGTATCTCGGCCGCGCCTACATGGACCACGCCTTCATCCTCAACTTCGTGCTCGTCAACAAGGAGGTCGACAAAGCCGGCCGCGCCGAATTCGAGACCGGCCAGATCCGCGACGACTGCTGGTCCGGCACGCAGAAACGGGTACTGGCGGCACGCTAGCGCCATGAGACCGGGCTGGCTCACGCACATGTTCGCCGCCGCTCTGATCCTCTCGCCTCCGGTCTCCGCGCAGGGCGACCTGCCGCCGGCCGGGCGCTCGCGCTTCGATCAGCTGGTCGGCAACCAGCCGGTGCCGTTTCCGTTTTCCCGGTTGGTGGACACGATCAACCGCCAGCTGCAGACCGACGCCGGCGGCCTGCCGCCCCTGAAAGTCACGCTGATCCCGCTCGGCCGTTCGCTGCAGCGCGACGCCGGCGCACCGGATTTTTTCCACTATCCGCGTGTGGTCGCCGCTGCCGACGGCACCGGCAAGCCGGGCTTCCCGCCGCTGAAGGACCGGCTGTTCCTCGGTTATCACGAGAAGGGCACGGTCGTCGAAGTCATCAGCTACAACGATGCCGCCGGCCGCTTCGAATTTCAGGTCGTGCGCGATTACCGGAAAGGGAAAACCCCGCAGGTGTTCTACGCGCGGCGCAGCCTGTGCCTCGCCTGCCACCAGAACGCCGCGCCGATCTTCGCCCGCCCGCTGTGGGACGAAACTCCGGCCAACCCGGCGATCGCCGCCCGCCTGAAGGATGCGCGACGCGATTTCTACCGGGTCAAGCTGACCGGCACCGACATCGCCTACTTCATCGACGCGTCCACCGACCGCGCCAACCTGTTTTCGGTCTGGCAGACGCTGTGGCAGCAGGGTTGCGGCACAGGCGAGGCGGGCGAGCGCTGCCGCATGCAGGCCTTCTCCGCTGCACTCGATTACGCGCGCCAGGGCACCCTNNCCCGGCATCCTGCCCGAACTCGATCGCAATTGGCCAAGCCTCTGGCCGCGCGGTCTCGCCATCCCAAATCCCGATCTGCCCAACCGCGATCCGCTCGCCGCCTTGCAGGCCCCGGACAACGACCCCCTGCTGCTGCGCCCGCCGCTCGCAACCTGGCAGGCAGCGGACAAGACTGCCTTCGTCGTCGGGCTGGCCGGCATGCTCGACGCCCACGCTGCGCAGCAGCTGAAAGCGGCCGACCTGACGGCGCCGCTCGAACGCCTGCGCGCGCGCGGCGCATTTTCCGTCCGTCCGTTCAGCCACGCGCTGCTCGACGGCCTGCTGGCCGAACGCGGCATACTGCGCCGGGCTCGCCCGGTCCGTCTGCCGCCCGCACGCATGGAACCGGCGTCCGCCGCACGCGAAGCCGGTCCGCTCGTCGCCCCCTTCCGCACCCACTGCGCCAGTTGCCACGACACCACGCTGCCGCACCCGCCCAATTTCCTGTACGGCAGCCCGGCCGACGTCGAAGCCCGGCTCGATCACTGTGCCGAGCGCATCGTCGTGCGCCTCGGCATGGCCGGCCTTCCGGAAGCCTCACGCAGCAAGCCGCCGATGCCGCCGGCCGCCGAACTCGCCAGCCGCGGCATCGATCCCGCACACTGGGCCGTCTCCCCCGAACTCGACGTGCTGAAACGCCTCGCCGCAAGCCGCCTGCGCGGCCAGGATCCGGCCAGCCTGCTGCGGCGGCCCTACGCGCAATTGCGGTCCTGCCTGCCAAGCCCTTCGTATGCGGAGCGGTCGCGATGAGCACGCCCGAAGACCGCTGCTCCGGCTGCCGTTTCTTCCTGTGGGCGCTGCTGCTCCTGGTCGCGCTCGGCGCACTCGGCGCGGCGATCCGCTTCCTGCCCGATCGCCCCGTCACCTACGACGACCCGCTCGAACATTTCAAATACGGCTCCACCGGCGGCGAACGCAACATGGGCTTTCCCTACCGGCTGTTCCAGGTGCTGCCCGAAGTCTGCCCCGAACTGCTGCCGGGCAAGGGCTACGAATCGCTCGGCTTCATTTACGAGCCCGGGCGCGACCTGCCGGTCGGCATGTCGAAGCGGCGGCATCTCGGCATCGACCGCGTGTTCCTCAACTGCGCGGTATGCCACACCGCCACCGTGCGCACGTCACCCGACGCCAAACCGATGCTGGTCGCCGGCATGCCGGCCAACCAGCTCGACCTGATGGGCTTCCAGAAATTCGTCCAGGCCTGCGTCAACGACCGCCGCTTCACCCCGGCGCAGGTGGTGCCGCGGTGCATGTTCACCGGCTTGGGCATCACCGCGAAGATGCCGGCGGTGGTGTGGGNNGACGGCGTCGCCGGCCTGCTCGGGCGCCTGCGCTTCATTCACCTGCAGTCCGACTGGGGGCCGGGGCGAGTCGACACCTTCAATTCGGCGAAGGCGATTTTCGGCGTGCCGTTCGAACAGCTGTCGCCGGACGAGCTCGTCGGCGTGTCGGATTTCCCGGCGATCTGGAACCAGGCCAGTAAACAGGGCATGCAGCTGCACTGGGACGGCAACAACAGCCGCGTCGAGGAACGCAACCTGTCGGCCGCCTTCGGCACCGGCGCCACGCCGAAGCTGACCGACCATGCCGCCATCGCTCGCATCGAGGCCTGGATCGCCACCGCCGTGCCCCCCGCCTTCTAGAAGCACTACCCCATCGACCACACGCTCGCCGCGCGCGGCAAGGCGATCTACCAGCAGACCTGCGCTGCCTGCCACGGCCAGAGCGGCAGCGACTTTTCCGGCGAGTATGTCGGCACCGTCACGCCGATCGGCGAGATCGGCACCGACCGCGGACGTCTCGATTCCTACACCCTGCAACTCGCGCAGAACCAGGGCATGCTGTACTCGGCCGACCCGGACCGCCGCTTCCGTCATTTCCGCAAGACCTGGGGGTACGCCAATGCCCCGCTCGACGGTATCTGGCTGCGCGCGCCCTACCTGCACAACGGTTCGGTGCCCACGCTGTGGGACCTGCTGCAGCCCGCTGCACAGCGACCGAAGCTGTTCTACCGCGGCAACGACCTCTACGACCCGAGGCATCTCGGCTTCGTCGCCGACCCGCCCGCCGCCAACGGCAGGCCCCTGTTCGCCTTCGACACCACGCTGCCCGGCAACGGCAATGCCGGCCACGAAGGCGCAGCCTACGGCACCACGCTGCCGGACGCCGACAAGTGGGCGCTGCTGGAATACCTGAAGACGTTTTAGGAGCCACCATGAAGCCACTCTGCCGCTGTCCGCGCTGGTTGAAGATCACCGCCCTCATCGTGCTGATCCTCGGCGCCGTGCTCGCGTTCGTCGGCTGGGACC
>DONB01000208.1 GCA_003510325.1 Thiobacillus sp.
GCAACAGCTCGCGTTCTTCCTCGCCTTCGATTTTCTGCGAGATGCCGATGTGGGTTTCCTGCGGCAGGTATACCAGATAGCGTCCGGCGAAGCTGATCTGGGTGGACAGCCGCGCGCCCTTGGTACCGATGGGGTCCTTGATCACCTGCACCATCAGGCTCTGCCCTTCGTGCAGAACCTGTTCGATCGGCCGTTCCGGATCATTGCCGTGGCGTTCCTCCCAGATGTCGGCCACGTGCAGGAAGGCCGCGCGCTCCAGGCCGATGTCGATGAAGGCCGACTGCATCCCGGGCAGCACCCGAACCACGCGTCCCATGTAGATGTTGCTCACCAGCCCGCGGCACTGCGCGCGCTCGATGTGAAGCTCCTGAACCGCGCCCAGATGCAGCACGGCCACGCGGGTTTCCTGCGGAGTGACGTTGACGAGGATTTCTTCGCTCATGGTGGGGGCAAGGGGCTCAGACGGTGAGTCCGAAGGCTTTCAGCAAAACGGCTGTTTCATATAACGGCAGCCCCATGATGCCGCTGTAGCTCCCCTCGATATGCTCGACAAATGCGCCGGCACGTCCCTGGATGCCATAAGCGCCCGCCTTGCCGAGGTATTCGCCGGTTTCCAGATAACGCGCGATGGTGGCGGCATCGAGCGTGGCGAACCTGACCAGGCTGGACGACAGGCGCAGTTCCACACGATCCTCGTGCCGCATCGCGACGGCGGTATGGACGTGATGCTGTCGCCCCGACAGGCGGGTCAGCATGGCTTCGGCACCAAAGCGGTCGGCCGGCTTGCCGAGAATGTCGCCATCCAGTTCGACCACCGTATCCGCGCCCAGTACCGGGAAACGCAGCAGATGGCGCATGTCGACGGCGCGCCAGCCACAGGCCGCCTTTTCGGTCGCCATGCGCTGCGCGAAATCGGGAGCGGATTCGTCGGGCAGGGGAACTTCGACGACATCCATGCGGCCGGCCACGGCCCGTAGCGGCAGCATGTCGAACGCAATGCCGATCTGCCGCAAAAGCTCGCGCCGTCGCGGCGATTGCGAAGCCAGATAAATACGTTTATCAACCAGCATGGTGATTCAGCCTATATGGATCCTGCTTCGGCATGCCGAAGCGGGATCGTGTCCCCTCAATCCCGATGGTAGGGATGCCCCTTTATTATTNNGCGGCCGCGCGCACGCTGTCGTCCAGCCCGTCCGCCCCGCCGATCACAAAGGCCGGCGATATCCCCTCCGCCATCCAGCCCTGCAGCCATCCCGCCAACTCGCGCGTGCTCACCTGCACGCCGCGCTCGTCGAGCACCACCGGCACGCTGCCGGTGGGCAGCGCGCCCAGGATGCGCTCGGCTTCCAGTTGCCGTGCCCGCCCGCCGTCTTCCCCCGCCACCCGATGGCCCGGCTTGATCTCGGTCAGAACGAGCGGCAGGTCGGGCGGCATGCGGCGCGCATAGTCGTCGTAGCCCGCATTGATCCAGCCGGGCATCTTGTGGCCGACGGCGATCAGGTGCAGCTTCATCCGGCTAGTGGTCTGCCTGTATGTGTCGGGCACGCGCCGCTTCGCCCGCGCCCCACAGCTCCTCCAGATTGTAATGCGTGCGCACGGCGGGCAGCATCACATGGACGATCACGTCACCGAGATCGAGCAGCACCCAGTCGCCAGTGTCTTCCCCTTCCGTGTTGCCCACGTATCCGCCTGCCTCCTTCATCTTGACGCGCACATTGTCGGCGAGCGCGCGCGTCTGGCGGTTGGACGTGCCGCTGGCGATCACCATGCGCTCGAACAGCGAGGTGAGCTTGCCGGTATCGATCACGGTGATGTCCTGCGCCTTGACGTCTTCGAGGGCGGCGACGATCAGTTTGATTTTGTCTTCAGTGTTCATGTGGGTATGTACAGGTGGTGTTCGTGAATGTAGTCGAGTACGGTGTCGGGCAGCAGATAGCGCGCGCTGCCGTGCCGTGCCAGGATGTCGCGGATGGCGGTGGCCGAAATGTCCAGCGGCGGCGTCGCCCGCAGCAGCACCGAACCGGCCGGACCGGTTGCCGGGCCCTCGGCGGGCTGGCGTTGCGATATTTCGCTTTTCAAAGGCTCCATTATGGCGCCAGACTGCATCAACCGCGCGCCGGGCCGCTCCGCCACGGCAATATTCGCCAGTTCTNNCAGCAGCAGCCACAGCGGCTGTGCGGCGCCCAGTTCGGCCCGCAGCGCGGTGAGCGTGTCGACCGTGTAGCTCGGTTGCGGGCGATGCACTTCACGTGCATCCGCCACAAAGCGCGGGTTGCCGGCAATGGCACGGCGCACCATCTCCAGCCGGTGACTGGCTGCCGTACGCGGCGCCCCGCGGTGCGGCGGCTGCCCGGCGGGGATGAACAGCACGCGCTCGAGGCCCAGCGCATCGGCCATCTCCTCGGCCAGCCGCAGATGGCCGAAGTGGACAGGGTCGAAGGTGCCGCCGAAAACGCCGATGGGCGGCATGGCCTTAGCCGCGGACGTGCCCGTCTCCCAGCACCACCCACTTCTGGCTGGTCAGCCCTTCCAGACCCACCGGACCGCGCGCGTGGATCTTGTCGGTGGAAATGCCGATCTCCGCGCCGAGGCCGTATTCGAAGCCGTCGGCAAAGCGGGTCGAGGCGTTGACCACCACGCTGGCCGAATCGACCTCGCGCAGGAAGCGGCGCGCGCGACCGTAGTCCTCGGTGACGATGGCGTCGGTGTGCTGCGAGCCGTGGGTGTTGATGTGGGTCATCGCCGCGTCGATGTCGTCGACCACCTTGACCGCGATGATCGGGCCGAGATATTCCTCGGTCCAGTCGGAGTCCACCGCAGCTTTCAGCTTGTCCGCCGCGATGCCCGCGTCCTTGAGGATCGCCAGCGCCTCCGGGCAACAACGCATTTCCACCCCCTTGCCCGCCAGCATGCGGCCGATTTCGGGCAGCACGGCGGCCGCG
>DONB01000177.1:0-259 GCA_003510325.1 Thiobacillus sp.
CGCGGAAGCACTTGGTGATCTGGAAGTAGCGGTCGACGCCGGACACCATCAGCAGCTGCTTGAAGAGCTGGGGCGACTGCGGCAACGCGTAGAACATGCCGTCGTGGACGCGGGAAGGCACCAGGTAATCGCGCGCGCCCTCGGGCGTGGAGCGCGTCAGCATCGGCGTTTCGACTTCCATGAAGCCATGCGTGTCGAGGTAGTCGCGCATCAGCTTGGAGACGCGGTAGCGCAGGCGCAGGTTCTTCTGCATCGGCTC
>DONB01000177.1:326-3910 GCA_003510325.1 Thiobacillus sp.
GGCGGCGTCAGCGAGGGGTTCAGCACTTCCAGCTTCTTGGTCAGCAGCTCGACCATGCCGGTCGGCATGTTGGGGTTTTCGGTGCCGGCAGGGCGTGGCCGCACCAGGCCTTCGATCTTCAGCACGAACTCCGAGCGCACGTCCTCGGCCAGCTTGAAGGCCTCCGGCGTGTCGGGGTCGATCACCACCTGCATCATGCCCTCGCGGTCGCGCAGGTCGATGAAGATGACGCCGCCGTGGTCGCGCCGGCGATGCGCCCAGCCGCACAGGGTGACGGTATTGCCGATGTCGGCGGCGGTGACGGCGCCGCAGTAATGAGTACGCATGGGTTGTCCTAATTGAATGCCTGGCTATGGAGTGACGGGGCGCGCTTCACCCGAAGCGACACCCATCGAGACGATGTATTTCAGCGCGCGGTCGACCGACACATTCAGTTCGATGACCTCGCTTTTTTTCACATAAAAATAAAATCCGTTGACCGGGCTCGGCGTGGTGGGGATGAACACCGCCACGTGCTCGTCCGGCAGCACGCGCATCACCTCGTCGGGAACATTGGTCTGGAACGCCAGCGACCACGCCTCGGGATGCGGATAGCGCACCAGCAGCACTTTTCTGAACGCGTGGCCGTTGCCCGACAGCAGGGTGTCGGATACCTGCTTGACGCCGCCGTAGATGGTCTTCACCACCGGGATGCGGATCAGCAGGCGCTCCCAGGCATCGACGATCTTCTGGCCGAAGAAGTTGGTGGCGAACACGCCAGTGAGCACGATCACCACCAGCGTCAGGATCACGCCGAGGCCCGGGATGCNNCGGGATGCGCATGCCGATCCACGCTTCGGGCTGCCACTGGGCCGGCAGCACCATGAGGCTCTGGTCCAAGGTGCCGATCAGCAGGTCGAGCACCCACAGGGTGATCCCCAGGGGCACCCAGATCAGCAGGCCGGTAATGAAATAACGTTTCATGAAAACACAGGGGGGCGGCTCAAAACAAGAAGCGGGCGGCTTGCACCGCCCGCTTTCAGGTCATCTCGCCGCGTCAGTTACACGCCGGGCAGGCACCCGTGCCGCAGGCATGGGAGGGCGCTTCGGACTTGGTTTCGGCGGGCTTGCTGCCACCCTTGAAATCGGTGGNNCCCCTTGAGCGCAAAGCCGGCCGCCGTGACCTGCTTGGCGTAGTCGGCCTTGCCGCACGACGGACATACTGTCAGCGGGGCATCGGACACTTTCTGCATTTCGTCCTGCGCATAGCCGCAGGAGGCACATTTGTAGGCATAAATCGGCATGATTCGCTCCGATAAATCAAGAAGTTGCGGAATTATACCCGTGTTGGGGACCAGACCCCAACACGGGCTCACACGTACCCGAGTGAGCGCGCGTACCGAACATCGGCCACGCACACCCGGCCGGGCACATATCAAGAATCTGGCGCCTGCGCGCCGGGTTTCAAGCGCCCGGCCGCTACCAGGCCAGGCTCAGGCTACCGTAGACGCGGCGGCTGAAGACGTTGGTGTCGCGGAATTCCTGGTAGTCCTCGCCCAGATTCTGCCCCACCAGGGCGGCTTCAACTTCGCTCCCCTGCCATTTCCATTTGCGCGCCAGACGGGCGTCGATCCGGGTGAAGGCCTGCGTGAGATCCCCTTCGGTCAGCCATTTCTGGGCGTTGCTCCGCTGGACGAACATACTGGTTTCCCAGCCGTTTCCCAGACGGTAACTGGCGAGCAGTCCCCAACTGTTGCGGGGGGCGGACACCGGGATATCCCTGTTGAAATTGTTCACTGAGGTATCCGACTCCAAAAACACGCGCGCAAAGTGCGCGCTCACATCGAGCGCCTGAGTGGGTTTCCAGCGCAACTGTATCTCCCCCCCGTGCGAGTCGATCGTGCCGATATTGGCAAACCTGAAGACTTTCGGCCTGAAGGAAACCTCATCCGGCGCCCTGACCTGACCGATGAAATCGTTGATCTTGTCCCGATAAAGCCGCACATCCATTTCAAGATGCAGCGGTTGCCAACTGCCGACATACCCGATCTCGCGCGACAGCACGCGCTCGGCATCAAGGCCATCCGAAGGAACCGTTTCCGTATCGACCACTGCGCCGGATAGCAGGGTATAAACCCGGTTGCCGTCCTCCTCGAAGAACGTCGGCGACCGATAGGCGCGCGACACCCCCAGCCGGATGACGTGCCCCGGGGCCAGGGTGAAATTGACGGCTGCACGCGGCGAAATGTCGGTGCCCGTAAAATAGTGGTGCTCCAGCATCGCCCCGCCCTGCAGCAACACCCGCTCGGCCGGACGCCATTCCAGATTGCCGAACGCGCGCGCGAGCACCCCGCTCAGGGTCTCGCCGGAGTTGTAGCTTTCGGGACTTTTGACCGTCTCCTCCCGCACTTCGCCGCCCCACACCCCCCGCAGGTTCGGCGTCCACTGCTCGTTCACCTGCAGTTCGATGTTGCTGCGTGTTTGCAGCAGATATTGATCCACCTTCACCACGCCAATCCCCAGCCCCGTCAGATCCGCCGTCGCATCAGCATCGAAACGATTGCGGGCGTAATAGGCCTGCACCCGCCACTCGCGGCGCGCGGATTCCACCTTGTGATAGGCAAGCTGCAGATACTGGGCGCGCGAATCCTGCTCGCGCGGCTCGACCAGCGACGCCGGGTTGAGCGGGTCGTCCAGCTGGAGTCCCGCGTTCCAGTCGCCCTGCGACAGACCGAACTGCATCATCACATCCGAATTCGAGGTCAGTTGCCAGTCCACGCGTCCGTTGACGAAGTATGTTTTGCTCGCTTCGAGGTACGCCCCGTTGTCCCAGGCCGTTTTGAATGCCACGTCCCGCTCGAAACGATCCCGCTGCTGCGCCGACGCCGTGAGCCGGTAGCGCAAGGGGCCCTCCCCCCCGCCATGGCGAACCGTCAGCCCGCGCATGTCCTGCTCGCCAAGCTGCAGCGAAACGGATTCGCCCGGCACCTGCGCGGCCGTCTTGGTGATGATGTTGATGACCGCCGCAAAGGAATTCGCGCCGTGGATCGCGGCATTGGGCCCGCGCACCACTTCGATGCGTTCGATATCGTCGATGGACAACGGCAGATCGGTCCAATGCACTGCGCCGTAGTGGGGACTGTAAATCGAGCGGCCATCCACCAGCACCTGAAAACGGCGCGAGTAGGCGTCGCCCAGGCCATGATAGCCGGCCGCCCAGGTGTTATCGCGCGTGTAGGCGACCGAAAAACCGGGAACCAGGCGCAACAAATCGGGAATGTCGCGAAAACCCGAGGCATGGATCATGTCCCGGTCGATGACCGTGACGGCGGCAGGTGCCTCGTTCACCGGCTGCGAGAGGCGCGACACCGNNCGAGAAAGTCGGCTTCGGTGACCCCGGCCCACGAGGGGACCGAGCATGTCAGGGCGCCGCCCAGCACAAGCGCGCGCTTCAATGGTCCGAGAATATTATGTGATCCCTTGTACACCGCTATCGGCGTGCATCGCACGCCGACCCCCTCTCCGCATTGTTATGGATGATTCGAGACATTAACGGCCGACGATCGTCGGTCTGAATGTCAGAACGGAATGTCGTCGTCCATGTC
>DONB01000247.1 GCA_003510325.1 Thiobacillus sp.
GAAGACGTGTTCGAAGCGGTGGAAACGCTGCGCCGCGGTTTTGCCGATTTGCAGCAGCAGGAAGACCAGCAGCGCCGCACCGAACTGATGGCGATGATCGACGCCATGCCCGCCGCCAAGGTGGAGCTGGTGGTGCGTGCGTTCTCCAGCTATTTCAAGCTGGTCAACGTTGCCGAAGAAAGCTTTGCGCACCGCAACCGTCGCCGCCTGCTGTCGCACGGCATGGCGCTGTGGGAAGGCTCGTTCGACCGCACCGTGGGCGAACTCAAGGCACAAGGCGTGTCGGTCGGCACGCTGCAGAGTCTGGTCAACCGCCTGCACTATGCGCCGGTATTCACCGCGCANNCGCAACTGGCCGCCGAGATCCAGGTGATGTGGCGCACCGACGAGCTGCGCAGCGCCAAGCTGGAAGTGCGCGACGAAGTGAGGAATGGCCTCTACTACGTGCGCGAAAGCCTGTTCGAGGCGGTTCCGAAAGCCTACTACTATTTTGAAAAAGCGCTGCGCAAGCACTACGGCGTGGACGCAGACGGCGTCGCCCCGATCGCCGTGCCGAGCTTCATCCGCTTCGGTTCATGGATCGGCGGCGACCGCGACGGNNGCAACCCCTTCGTGACGGCGGACGTCACCGAGTGGACCGTGCACACGCAGATGCAGGAAGCGCTCAGGGAATACCGCGCGCGGGTGCTGGACCTCCGCCAGACGCTCACCCACAGCAGCGGCTGGTGCACGCCGTCGGCCGTGTTTCTGGAGCGCCTGGGCGAATACGAGGCCGAATACGGCGAGCAGGTGTTCCGCGGCACCGCGGTGCAGATTTACAGCCGCGAGCCCTACCGCCGCATGGCGGCGATGATGCTGGCGCGGCTGGATGCGAACCTGTCCTATGTTCACCAGTGCCTGGCCGACGTGCCGAGCTTCACCTCGCATCTGGCCTACGAGAATGCGACCGCCTTCCTCGACGATCTCTATCTGGTCCGCGATTCGCTGATCAGCCACGGCGACCGCAACGTCGCCATGCAGGATCTGCAGGCGCTGATCCGGCTGGTCGAAAGCTTCGGCTTCCATCTGCTGCAACTCGATATCCGCCAGGAGTCGACGGTGCACACGCGTACGNNCGACGAGGCGCGCGAGGCGCTGGCGGTATTCCGCCGCATGGCCAAGCTGCAGGCCGAAGTGGGCGACGAGGTGTTCGGCGCCTATGTGATTTCGATGACGCACAGCGCCTCGCACGTGATGGAAGTGATGCTGCTGGCGCGCCTGGTCGGGCTGTGCGGCCATAACGGACGCGACTGGTTCTGCCGCATCCAGGTGGCGCCGCTGTTCGAGACGGTGGACGACCTGCAGCGCAGCCAGGCGATCCTCGACCAGCTGCTGTCCAACAAGGTCTACCGCGCGCTGGTGGCGGCCGACGGCAACCGCCAGGAAGTCATGCTCGGCTATTCCGATTCGTGCAAGGACGGCGGCATCCTGGCGTCGAACTGGAACCTCTACCAGGCGCAGCTTTCCATCATCGCGCTGACCCAGCAGTACGGCGTCGAATGCCGCCTGTTCCACGGCCGCGGCGGCACCGTCGGCCGCGGCGGCGGCCCCACCCATGATGCGATCCTGTCGCAGCCGCCGGGCACCGTGAACGGAGAAATCAAGTTCACCGAGCAGGGCGAGATGCTGTACTACAAGTACAGCAACCCGGAGACCGCCAACTACGAAATCGGCATGGGCGTCACCGGCCTTTTGAAGGCCAGCGCGACGGTGCTGAAAAAATGCGAAGTGCGCTATCCGCAGGCGTATCTCGACTGGATGCGCGACATCGCGGCGGCAGGCGAAACGGCCTACCGTGCGCTGATCGGCCTGCCGGGATTCATCGACTATTTTTACGAATGCACGCCGGTCACCGAGATCGGTACGCTCAATATCGGCAGCCGGCCGTCGCATCGCAAGAAGGCCGACCGTTCGCTGGGGTCGATCCGCGCGATCCCCTGGGTATTCGGCTGGGCGCAGTCGCGCCACACGCTGCCAGCCTGGTACGGCATCGGCAGTGCGCTGAAGGGCTTCATCGACAGCCAGCCGGACGGCCTCGCGCACCTGCAGGCGATGTATCGCGAGTGGCCGTTCTTCCGCGGCCTGCTGTCCAACGTGCAGATGGCGCTGACCAAGGCCGACATGGAAATCGCCGAGGAATATGCGCGCCTGTGCGATCACGCCAACACCATGACGATCTACCGCACGATTGCCGACGAGTTCGCGCTCACCGTGGCGGGCGTCAGGCAGGTCGCGCAGATCGAGACCCTGCTGGAAGACAACCCGACGCTGGCGCTGTCGATCTCGCGCCGCCGCCCCTACATCGACCCCATCAACCACATCCAGGTGCTGATGCTGAAACGCTATCGTACCGACAGCGTGTGGGAATCCGAGCAGGACACCTGGCTGACGCCGCTGAAACGGTCGATCAATGCCATCGCTGCCGGAATGCGCAACACCGGCTGAGTTCGCGAGCGAGGCATGGCGACCCCTTCCTCAAGTCAGCCGAAGCGGCGCGGGCTGATTGTCTCGATCGGCCTCAATGCCGTATTGCTGGTCCTGGCGTGCGGTCTGGCGCTGTATGCCTTCATGGTCAATGTCGATCTGGGCGACGTGAAGCGGCGGCTGTCGAAGGAAGTCGAGACCCACCAGCAAACCGAGCGTTATCTGATCGAAACGCGCAATCAGCTGACCGACAGCCTGCGCGAAATCGAACAGCTGAAAGCGCAGCTGGCCTACAAGGAAACCGATGTTCAGGCAGCCGTTGCGGTCAAGCCCGCATTGCCCGTGTTGGTGGGCTTCCGCTCGTCTATCCTGGGCAAGGGGCTGGTTGCGTCGATCGAAAACACCAGCGACCGCTACCTCACCGTGATGCTGGCCGTCCGCAACCCGACGCTGTCGACGGCCAAGCGTTTCAAACTGGAACTGGAACCCCGCTCCAGCAGCAGCTTCGGCCACCTGGAAGGCTGGCAGTTCGCGTCCGGAGACGAGGTGGGACTGTTCAACGACGAGTTCGGCGCGCTCAGGCTGACGGTGCCTTGAGCGGCTTGCGGATCCGCAGGCCGAGCAGGGCAGGCATCAGCAGCAGCTCGAACAGCTGACCGGCGAACAGACCGACCGCGCACAGCATGCCGAAATGCGCAGTGGGGCGGAAATCGGACAGCCCCAGCAGGCTGAACTGCGAAATCAATACGACCGAAATGGCGATCACCGCGCGGCCCGAGGCTTCCACGCTGCGGATGATCGCGAACACCGGGCTGACGCCGCGGCGGATGCGGTGCAGGTAGCCGTGATACAGGTGGATGGTGTCGTCCACCGTGATGCCGAGGATGACGCCGGCGATCAGCACGGTGGCCACGTCGAGTGCAATGCCGGTCGTGCCCATCATCACGAAAATGAAGAACAGCGGCGCCAGGTTGGGAACCAGGCAGATCAGGGCGCCGCGGAACGAGCGGAACAGCAGCGCCATCAGCAGCAGGATCTGCAGGAAGGCCGAGGTGAAGCTCTTCACCTGGCCTACGACGATGCGATCTTCCTGGTCCGAGAAGAGGCGTCCGAATCCTGCCATCTCGGCATGGATGCCGGCGATGGGCTTCGCTTTCAGATGCGCCTCGATCCGTTCGATCACCTGGCCGATTTCGTTGGCGCCGTGCACGTTGAGGTTGAGGGCGATGCGGCCGCGCTGGAATTCGCGGTTGACCAGCTCGTACAAATCCTCGCCGTCATAGATCAACAGCAGCTGCTCGACCAGCTTGCGGCTTGTGGGCAACGCCGCGTCGCCGAGTTCCTCGCCGCTGAAGGCGCGGTTCATTTCCTCGATCACCTCGACCAGGGAGAAACTGCGGTCGATTTCCGGCTGCTGTTCCAGCCAGCTCTGCAAGGCCTTGATCTGCGCCAGCGTCGCAGGGTTTTTCAGTCCGTCACGGTCGGGGGCGGTGAGGACCACTTCCATCGTGGTCACGCCGGACAACTTGGTTTCGACCCGGTCGGTGCTGCGACTGATGCTGTGATCGGGGGCGAAGAATTCGATCAGGTTGGACTCCACCTTGACCTGCATGGCGAGCGGAATCGCCGCCAGCACCAGCACCAGCGTGCCGATGAGTACGGCCCGGGCATTGCGCAGGCTGAATACCGCGACCGCCGCAGCGATGCGACGCGCGTGCGACAAGCCGGAACGGCGACGCGGCCAGCGCGGCGTATCCCATTTCAACAGGATCGGCGGCACCAGGATGAATACCACCAGAAACACCATCAGCGTGCCGATCGCGCCGGACAGCCCGAAGGTCTGCACTGGCGGAATGTCGACCCACAACAGACTCAACAGCCCGGCGCCAGTCGTCAGCACATTGAACAGGCCCGGCTTGAAGGTTTCGGACAGCGCGCGCGCGATGCGTTGCCTGCGCGGCAGCAGCGCGATGCGGCCACGCTGGATCGCCGCATAGAGATGCAGCAGGGTTGCCGTGGTGTAGGCGGCCATCAGGGTGGGGATCATCGCGGTGATCGGCGTGTAGGGCTGGCCGGAAGCGACGATGCCCGCCACGCTGACCGAGACGACGGTTCCCATCGCCAGTCCGCCGATGACCATCGGCCGCACCCGTCCGACCACCCACCACATCAGCGCCAGGCCGATGACGACGGTCAGCGGAATGAAGATGGCGCTGTCGCGCCATAGCGAACGCAATTCCTCGACGGTCTGGGCCACCGTCCCGGCGCTTGCCGTCCGGTAGGTATCGAGCTTCTCGGCACGGATGGCCGCATCGAGCGCGATCAGGATATCGCGGCGCGCGAGGCTTTCCTTCAATACGATGGGCCGCACCACCAGTGCGACGGCCTTGCCGTCCTTCGAAACGATCGTTCCCGGAGCCACCGCGTCGTCGAGCACCCGAGCCTTCCATTCGTCGGGCGTGCGCGACGCCAGGTCATCGGGATCCACCAGCAGGGACACCGCAAAGCCGTCGTCGGTGGCATCGATATGCTCGATCGTGGTGAGCGTGAGCACACGGTCGACCGAGGGATGCGTCTCCATTTTCCTGGCGACGCGATCGAGCGCACTCAGGAACGCCGGGCTGAACAGGGCGTCGCCCTCGAACAGCGTGATCAGCGCATCGTCGCTGGGAAATTCGCGAAACAGGGATTCGCGCAGCTGGATGATGGGCGCATCCGCAGGGGAATAGATGTCGCCCGAATTGTTGAAATGGATGTTGAGCAGGAAGGGCAGCGAAGCCAGCTGCAGGCCGAGCAGAATNNGCAGCATGCGGCTGCCATTGATCCAGGCTGTCAGCATCCGCACGCAGGCGCTCCGTTCAGAACTTGGTGCGCAGGCCCAGCGTGATCAGCGAATGGTCCTGGTGGAAGCCGCCCAGGGTGCGCGCCTCGCCGTCGAAATAATGCGCCGCGATATAGAGCTCGTGCGGTTCCCAGCCGACATAGCCGAGTTTCGGACTGAGGTAGACGTCGTGCACGTTGAAGCCGCCGGAAAAGCGCATGGCGGCTTTCCAGCGGCCCTGGGCGAAGGTCGTTTCGATCTCGCCGTTGGTGCCGTAATACTCCTTCAATTCCAGAATGCTGCGGTCGGTTTGCAGCGCGTGCGCAACCAGCTGCAGATTGACGCGGGTGTCGCCGCCGCCGGGGAAGAATTCCAGTACGCCGATCGCGTCGAGCGCCCGGGTCTTGTCCATCGCCGTGGTGGTCAGCGTGACCGGCACATCGTCGGTGTGGCCGAGTTCCAGGCGCCAGGTGAGGCCGCCGCTGACCAGTTCGAAATCGGCGCCGACGAAGGTGTTGTACGGATGTATCGCGGTCAGGGACGGGCCGGCGTCGACCCGGTAGTAGGGCAGAGACTGGCGGGTGCGCGCCA
>DONB01000280.1 GCA_003510325.1 Thiobacillus sp.
AGACCACCTACGGCATCATCGGTATCAAGGTGTGGGTGTACAAGGGCGATGCGCTGAACCGCGGCGAGCAGCCTGCGGCAGCTGAACAGGAAAAGCGCGGCAAGAAATCAGGAGTGAAACATGCTGCAGCCAGCTAGAAGAAAATTCCGCAAGGAACAGAAGGGCCGTAACACCGGCTTGGCGACTCGTGGCGCCAATGTGAGCTTTGGAGACTTTGGTCTCAAGGCGGTCGGGCGTGGNNTCGAGGCGGCGCGTCGTGCCATGACGCGCCATATCAAGCGCGGCGGTCGTATCTGGATCCGTATTTTCCCGGACAAGCCGATTTCGCGTAAGCCGGCTGAAGTGCGTATGGGTAACGGCAAAGGTGCGCCGGAATACTACGTCGCAGAAATCCAGCCGGGCAAAGTGTTGTACGAGATGGACGGCGTGAACGAAACGCTGGCGCGCGAGGCTTTCCGTCTGGCCGCGGCCAAGCTGCCGATCGCGACTACTTTCGTGACCCGCACGATCGGGAGCTGAGTGATGAATACGAAAGAAATGCGCGGCAAGAATGCCGCAGAACTGAAGCAGGAACTTGAATCCCTGCTGCGTGCCCATTTTGCATTGCGTATGCAGGTGGCCACCCAGCAATCAAGCAAGACTGCCGACCTGGGCAAGCTGCGCCGTGATATTGCCCGTGTCAAGACCATTATGCGCGAGAAGGCGGGTCAAGCATGACTGAAATGAAGAAGATGGTGCGCACGCTGACCGGGCGTGTCGTGAGCGACAAGATGAACAAGACGGTGACCGTGCTGGTCGAGCGTCGCGTCAAGCATCCGGTCATCGGCAAGGTGATTCGTCTGTCCAAGAAATACCACGCCCATGATGAAAACAACGAGTTTCACGAAGGCGACACGGTTCAGATCGAGGAATCGCGCAAGCTGTCGCGTACCAAGGCATGGACGGTCAGCAAGCTGATCGAGCGCGCCCGCGTATAAGGCTTGCATCAGACGTAAGGACCCGGTATAGTGCCGGGTTTTCCGGTTGGTGAGCCGGTTGGTTTTTGTCCGGTTCGCTGACTCAAGCAGTTCCGCGTCAAGCGGGATTTTCTCCCGAACGGGATCCAAAACTGGCCACCACCATGGTGGGTTAAGTTGGAGGCAATTAAATGATTCAGATGCAGTCCGTATTGGATGTGGCGGACAACACCGGTGCACGCTCGGTTATGTGCATCAAGGTGTTGGGTGGCAGCCATCGTCGCTATGCGAGCGTGGGTGACATCATCAAGGTCAGTATCAAGGATGCTGCGCCGCGTGGTCGCGTGAAGAAGGGTGATATTTACAACGCCGTGGTGGTTCGTACCGCCAAGGGCGTGCGTCGTCCGGATGGCTCGCTGGTGCGCTTCGATGGCAATGCCGCGGTGTTGCTGAACAATAAACTTGAGCCGATCGGCACCCGTATTTTCGGGCCGGTCACCCGTGAGTTGCGTACCGAGAAGTTCATGAAGATCGTCTCGCTGGCGCCCGAGGTTCTGTGAGAGGTAATCATGGCACGTATTCGTAAAAGCGATCAGGTGATCGTTCTCACCGGCAAGGACAAAGGCAAGCGCGGCACCGTGTTGCGCGTGCTGGATGATGGTCATGTGCTGGTTGAGGGCGTGAATCGCGTCAAGAAACATCAGAAGCCGAATCCCATGCGCAACATCCAGGGTGGGATCGTCGAAAAGGAAATGCCGATCCAGGCTTCCAATGTCGCGTTGTTCAACGTCGGCACGCAGAAGGCGGATCGCGTGGGTTACAAGGTGCTGGAGGACGGCCGCAAAGTGCGTGTGTACAAGTCCAATGGCGAAATGGTTGACGCACAGGGGTAATCATGGCGCGTTTTCAGGAATTTTATCGTGAGACGGTGGTGCCCAAGCTGGTAGAGCAGTTTGGTTACAAGTCCGTCATGGAAGTGCCCCGCATTCAAAAGATCACCCTGAACATGGGTGTCGGCGAGGCGGTGGCTGACAAGAAGGTGATGGATCACGCGGTGGCGGACATGCAGAAGATTGCGGGTCAAAAGCCGGTCGTGACCAAGTCCAAGAAATCGATCGCGGGTTTCAAGATCCGTGAGAACTATCCCGTGGGCTGCATGGTGACCCTTCGTCGCGGGCAGATGTACGAGTTCCTCGATCGTCTGGTGACCGTGGCGATGCCACGCATCCGTGACTTCCGTGGCGTCTCGGGCAAGTCCTTCGATGGCCGTGGCAACTACAACATGGGCGTCAAGGAGCAGATCATCTTCCCCGAGATCGAGTACGACAAGATTGACGCGCTGCGTGGCATGAACATCACGATCACCACCACCGCCAAGACTGATGATGAAGCGCGAGCCTTGCTTGCCGCCTTCAGTTTCCCGTTTAAGAATTGAGGTAGGCATGGCCAAGTTATCCTTGATTAATCGTGAAGAAAAGCGCGCACGCATGGTGAAGAAATATGCTGCCAAGCGTGCCGAACTGAAAGCTGTGATCGCCAACGTACAGACCAGCGATGAAGATCGCATGGCGGCTTACAAGGCGTTGCAGGAACTGCCGCGTAACGCCAGCCCGGTGCGTCAGCGCAATCGCTGTCAGCTGACGGGGCGTCCGCGTGGCGTGTTCAGCAAATTCGGCCTGGCGCGCGGCAAGCTGCGCGAGTATGCGATGCGGGGCGAAATCCCGGGCATCGTCAAGGCAAGCTGGTAAGGGGCAAACGATATGAGTATGAGTGATCCCATCGCGGACATGTTGACCCGCATCCGCAATGCGCAAGCGGTTGAAAAAGCGGCTGTCACAATGCCTTCTTCCAAGGTCAAAGTGGCTATCGCCAAGGTGCTGAAGGACGAGGGTTATATCGAGGATTTCGCCATTCGTGGTGAGGCCGCCAAGCCCGAACTCGAACTTCAGCTCAAGTATTACGCTGGTCGCCCGGTGATTGAACGCATCGAGCGCGTGAGCAAGCCCGGTCTTCGCATCTACAAGGGCGCAGAGGATTTGCCGCGCGTGATGAATGGTCTGGGTGTCGCCATTGTCTCCACCTCGAGTGGTGTCATGACTGATCGTCATGCACGCGCTAAGGGTGTCGGCGGTGAAGTTTTGTGTGTCGTCGCGTAAGGGGGGCGGATATGTCACGTGTAGCCAATAATCCCATTACCCTGCCCAAAGGCGTCGAGGTCACGCTGGGAAGCGCGATTTCGGTCAAGGGCCCGCTTGGCACGATGAGTCGCGCCATGGCCGCCGACGTGTCGGTTGCGCTGAACGATGGTGTGATGACCTTTGCGCCTGTGGGCGAAAGCATTCAGGCCAACGCGATGGCCGGCACCATGCGTGCGCAGGTCAACAATATGGTCCAGGGTGTCTCGAAAGGCTTCGAGAAGAAGCTCCTGCTGGTTGGCGTCGGATACCGTGCGCAGGCCCAAGGCGATGCGCTCAATCTGACGCTGGGTTTCTCGCATCCTGTCGTGCACAAGATGCCCGCGGGCATCAAGGTCGAGACCCCGCNNCGTCCGCCGGAGCCCTACAAGGGCAAGGGCGTTCGCTATAGCGACGAAGTGGTCATCAAGAAAGAGACCAAGAAGAAGTAAGGCTTAAGGACAGAAAATGAACACCAAGCAAACACGGATTCGCAGAGCGCGCAAAACCCGCGCCAAAATCGCGGCCGTCAAGGCGATTCGCCTGGCCATTCACCGCACCAACAGCCACGTTTATGCGCAGATCATCTCTGCGGATGGTGGCACGGTGATGGTCAGCGCGTCTTCCAACGACAAGGACATGCGTGCCGGGCTGAGCAATGGCGGAAACGTCGCTGCAGCGGCAGCGGTGGGCAAGCGCCTGGCTGAAAAAGCCAAGGGCTTGGGTATTGAAAAAGTGGCTTTCGACCGTTCCGGTTTCAAGTTCCATGGGCGCGTCAAAGCCCTGGCTGAAGCCGCGCGTGAAGGCGGTTTGGTATTTTAACGAGGCAGAATCAAGATGGCCCGTACAGCACCTACTAGTAACGAAGAGCGCGGCGACGGCTTGCGCGAAAAGATGATCTCGATCAACCGTGTCACCAAGGTGGTGAAGGGTGGTCGGATCATGGGTTTTGCAGCGCTGACCGTGGTCGGCGACGGCGACGGCGGAATCGGCATGGGCAAGGGCAAGTCCCGTGAAGTGCCGGTGGCTGTCCAGAAGGCAATGGAAGAGGCCCGCCGCAAGCTTGTCAAGATCAACCTGAAGAATGGCACTTTCCACCACACGGTGGTCGGACAGCATGGCGCTTCGCGCGTGTTGATCCAGCCTGCATCAGAAGGTACCGGGATCATTGCCGGTGGCGCGATGCGTGCCGTGTTCGAGGTGATGGGCGTGCAGAACGTGCTTGCCAAGTGCCTGGGATCGACCAATCCGTACAACGTCGTGCGTGCAACGATTGATGGCCTGATGAAAATGTCGACGCCGTCCGAGATCGCGGCCAAGCGTGGCAAGTCTGTCGAAGACATCACGGGGTAAGCCATGAGCGAGCAGAAGAAAATTAAAGTGACGCTGGTCAAAAGCCTGATCGGCACCAAGGCACCACATCGTGCCTGCGTGCGTGGCCTGGGGCTGCGTCGGATGCACCATACGGTCGAGGTGCTGGATACGCCCGAAAACCGCGGCATGATTACCAAAGTCGCCTATCTGGTGAAGTGCGAGGCTTAAATGGAACTGAATACGATTAAACCGGCTGACGGCGCCAAGAAAAACAAGCGTCGCCTGGGTCGTGGCATTGGCTCCGGCTTGGGTAAAACCGCGGGCCGTGGCCACAAGGGCCAGAAATCCCGTGCGGGCGGCTTCCACAAGGTAGGCTTTGAGGGCGGCCAGATGCCGATGCATCGTCGCCTGCCCAAGCGCGGCTTCGTGTCGCTGACCAAGGCCGATACCGAGCGCGTTCGTCTGTACGAACTGGCCGCGGTGGGTGTGGACGAGATCGACCTGTTGGTGTTGAAGCAGGCGGGGGTGGTCGGCGCATCGGCCAAGGCGGCACGGGTCTACCTGGCCGGTGAAATCGGCAAGGCGATCAAGCTGCGCGGCATTGCCGTGACCAAGGGTGCACGCGCTGCGATCGAAGCAGCCGGCGGCACCATCGCCGACTGAGCCAGCGAGGACGTACGCTTTGGCCACGCCCAAAACCGGCTTGAACAAATTCGGAGACCTCAAGCGTCGCCTGCTGTTTCTGCTTGGCGCCCTGATCGTCTACCGCATCGGTACCTTTATCCCAGTGCCGGGAATCGATCCGCTGGTTCTCGACCAATTGTTCAAGTCGCAGCAAGGCGGCATCCTGGGCATGTTCAACATGTTCTCCGGCGGCGCCCTGTCGCGTTTCAGCCTGTTTGCGCTGGGGATCATGCCGTACATTTCGGCGTCGATCATCGTGCAGCTGATGACGACCGTGTCGCCTCACCTCGAAGCGCTGAAGAAAGAGGGCGAGGCCGGGCGTCGCAAGATTACGCAGTACACCCGCTACGGCACCTTGTTCCTGGCGGTATTTCAGGCTTTGGGCATTTCCATCGCGCTGGAATCGCAGGCCGGACTGGTGCTGGATCCGGGTTTGGGGTTCCGCCTGATCACGGTGGTCACGCTGACTGCCGGGACGATGTTCCTGATGTGGCTGGGCGAGCAGATTACCGAGCGTGGCCTGGGCAACGGCATCTCGATCATTATTTTCGCCGGCATCGTGGCGGGACTGCCTTCCGCGATCGGCGGCACGCTGGAATTGACGCGGACTGGCGCATTCTCGATCCCGCTGGTGCTGATGCTGTTTGTCGGCGTGCTGCTGGTGACTGCGCTGGTCGTGTTCGTCGAGCGCGGACAGCGCAAGATTCTGGTCAACTACGCCAAGCGTCAGGTTGGCAAGATGGTGGTGGGCGGCCAGAGTTCGCACCTGCCGCTTAAGCTGAACATGGCCGGGGTGATCCCGCCGATTTTCGCCTCCAGCATCATCCTGTTCCCGGCGACGCTGGCAGGCTGGTTCGGCAGCGGCGAGGGCATGGGCTGGCTGAAGGATATCGGCGCGACGCTGTCGCCCGGCCAGCCGGTGTACGTCTTGATGTATGCGCTGGCGATCATCTTTTTCTGTTTTTTCTATACCGCCCTGGTGTTCAATCCCAAGGAAACGGCAGACAACCTGAAAAAGAGCGGAGCGTTTGTTCCGGGTATTCGCCCGGGCGATCAGACCGCACGCTACATCGACAAGATTCTGACCCGGCTGACGCTGGTGGGGGCGATCTACATCACACTGGTGTGTTTGCTGCCGGAGTTTCTGATTTTGAAATGGAATGTTCCCTTCTATTTTGGCGGAACGTCCCTGCTGATTATTGTGGTGGTGACGATGGATTTCATGGCACAGGTTCAGGCCTATGTCATGTCGCACCAGTATGAAGGCTTGCTCAAGAAGGCCAATTTCAAGAATGGCCTTGTCGGGCGTTGATGTCTAAGGAAGTTGATGTCCAAGGAAGATGTCATCCAGATGCAGGGCGAGGTGATCGAAAACCTGCCGAATGCAACATTTAGGGTCAAGCTGGAAAACGGTCATGTATTGCTGGGTTATATCTCGGGAAAAATGCGCATGCACTATATCCGCATTCTCCCGGGCGACAAGGTGACGGTTGAGCTCACCCCGTACGATCTGTCTAAAGGCCGGATTGTTTTCAGGGCCAAATAGTTTTTAACCGGCAGCGTGCTGCCGGCGAGTGAATGGAGAAAACCATGAGAGTGCAGGCTTCAGTCAAGAAAATGTGCCGTAAGTGCAAGGTTGTACGCCGTAAGGGCGTGGTGCGCGTGATCTGTGATGATCCGCGCCACAAGCAGCGCCAGGGTTAAGCTGGCGGTTGCAGGCAGATTGAAATCGAGTCAACCCAAAGACGGGTTGACGTGTTATAATTTTTTGTTTTCCGTTCGGAGCTTTGCGAATGGCTCGTATTGCAGGGGTTAATATCCCGAATCATCAGCACGCGATTATCGCGTTGACCGCCATTTATGGCATTGGCAGGACTACGTCCGGCAAGATTTGCGAAGCGGCTGGCATTGCCCAGACTTCGAAAATCAAGGACCTGACCGAAGCCGAGGTCGAGCGTTTGCGTGAAGGCGTGGCCCAATTCACGGTCGAGGGCGACCTGCGCCGTGAAATCACCATGAACATCAAACGCTTGATGGATCTTGGCTGCTACCGCGGCTTCCGTCATCGCAAAGGCTTGCCGGCTCGTGGCCAGCGCACGCGTACCAACGCGCGCACTCGCAAAGGTCCGCGCAAGGCCATCAGGAAATAAAGGTTAACCATGGCAACTAAGACTGCTACGCGCGTCCGTAAAAAGGTCAAGAAGAATGTCGCAGAGGGTATTGCGCACATTCATGCTTCGTTCAATAACACCATCGTGACGATTACCGACCGCCAGGGCAACGCCCTGTCGTGGGCGACCGCCGGTGGCGCGGGCTTCAAGGGTTCGCGCAAGTCCACGCCTTTTGCGGCGCAGGTTGCGGCTGAAAACGCCGGGAAGATGGCGCAGGAATATGGTGTCAAGAACCTGGAAGTGCGGATCAAGGGCCCCGGCCCGGGTCGCGACTCCACCGTGCGTGCGTTGAATGCGCTCGGCTTCAAGATCGTTGCGATCTCGGATGTCACGCCGATTCCGCACAACGGTTGCCGTCCCTCCAAAAAGCGTCGTATCTAATTACCAGGGAAAATCATGGCTCGTAATCTTGATCCCAAATGCCGTCAGTGCCGCCGCGAAGGCGAAAAGCTCTTCCTGAAGGGCGAGAAATGCTTCACTGACAAATGCGCCATCGAACGCCGTGCCTATGCGCCCGGCCAGCACGGCCAGAAGAGCGGTGCCCGTCTGTCCGGCTACGGCGTGCAGTTGCGTGAAAAGCAGAAAATCCGCCGTATCTATGGCGTGCTGGAAGGTCAGTTCCGCCTGACCTACAAGAAGGCTGACAGCCGCAAGGGCGTGACCGGCGAAAACCTGCTGTCGATGCTGGAATCGCGCCTGGATTCGGTGTGCTACCGCATGGGCTTTGGCGCCTCGCGTACCGAGGCGCGCCAGATCCTGCGCCACAACGGCATCACGGTGAACGGCCGCCGCGTCAACATCCCGTCGTATCAGGTGCGTGCCGGTGACGTGGTTGAAGTGTCCGACAAGGCAAAAGCGCACCTGCGCGTCAAGGCTGCGGCCGAGGCTGCAGCTGCGCGCGGATACCCCGAGTGGGTTGAAGTCGACGCCAAGGCGCTCAAGGGCACCTACAAAGCTGCTCCGCAACGCTCTGAACTGCCGTCGACCATCAACGAGTCGCTGGTCGTCGAACTGTACTCCAAATAAGCTGGCCGGGTCCTGACGGACCTGGTCTTCAGGGCTGCTTCTCAAGGAATCGCACTCTATGCAAAGCGCTACGGAATTTCTCAAGCCGCGTATTGTGGAGGTCGATCGCGCCTCCCCGCTGCATGCCAAGGTCATCATGGAGCCCTTCGAGCGTGGCTACGGCCATACGCTCGGCAATGCGCTGCGTCGCATTCTGCTGTCTTCCATGGTGGGTTACGCACCGACCGAAGTCGCCATCAGCGGCGTCGTGCACGAGTATTCGACCATCGAAGGCGTGCAGGAGGATGTCGTCGATATCCTGCTGAACCTCAAGGGCATCGCATTCAAGATGCACGGCAAGTCCGAGGCCATCCTGAAGGTCTCCAAGGCTGGCGAAGGCGTGGTGACGGCAGGTGATATCGAAGTCGGTCACGACATCGAAGTGCTGAACCCCGATCACGTGATTGCCCACCTGACCAAGGGCGGCAAACTTGACATGGAAATCAAGATCGAGAGCGGACGCGGCTACCAGCCGGCCACTGCGCGCAAGGTTTCGGAAGAAACCCGTGCCGTCGGTTCGATCCTGGTCGACGCCTCGTTCAGCCCGGTTCGCCGCGTCGCCTACTCGGTCGAGAGCGCGCGTGTCGAGCAGCGCACCGACCTCGACCGCCTGGTGATCGACATCGAGACCAACGGCGTGGTCGAGCCGGAAGAAGCCGTGCGCACCGCCGCCCGCATCCTGGTGAACCAGCTGTCCGTGTTTGCCGATCTGGAAGGCACGCCGGCCGAGTCCGAGTCGCCGCGTTCGCCGCAAGTCGATCCGCTGCTGCTGCGCCCGGTCGACGATCTGGAACTGACCGTGCGTTCGGCCAACTGCCTGAAGGCGGAGAACATCTACTTCATCGGCGACCTGATCCAGCGTTCGGAAACCGAACTGCTGCGCACCCCGAATCTGGGCCGCAAGTCGCTGAACGAGATCAAGGACGTGCTGGCCTCCAAGAGCCTGTCGCTCGGCATGAAGCTCGAAAACTGGCCGCCCGCCGGTCTCGAGCGTCCCTGAACCGATTTAAGCAAGATCCACGTAACCAAAAAACGATAAAGTGCGGGTCGCCGTGGCTGGCGGCCTAGCCCAAGAATACTGACTGAAAGGAATCGCCATGCGTCATCGTCAATCCAACCGCAAGCTGAACCGCACCACCAGCCATCGTCTGGCCATGTTCCGCAACATGACCAATTCGCTCCTGAAGCATGAAGTCATCAAGACCACGCTGCCGAAGGCCAAGGAACTGCGCCGCTTCGTCGAGCCGCTGATCACCCTGGGCAAGGAGCCGTCCCTCTCGAATCATCGTCTGGCATTCGACCGCCTGCGTGACCGCGAGATGGTTGTCAAGCTGTTCGGCGAACTGGGCCCGCGCTACAAGACCCGCCCCGGCGGCTATCTGCGCATCCTGAAGTACGGCTTCCGTAATGGCGACAATGCGCCGATGGCGCTGGTCGAGCTGGTCGATCGTCCCGAGACCGACGTCGAAGCGGTCGAGGCCGAGTAAGTCGGACGAAGTTCGCGATTCACGAAAAAGCCGGGTTGATCCCGGCTTTTTTCATGTCTGTGCATCCGCTGAACCGGCTGGCGGCCTTGCTGCCGATCTGACTTGTCGGGCATAGTCGTGCCTCCTTCCAAGACAGGAAAAGCCCGTGATCGTCCTCTTCACTGATTTCGGCGTGCGCGATCCCTACGTGGGACAGGTCAAGGCACGCCTCGCCGAACATGCCCCTGCCCAGCAGGTGGTGGACCTGCTGCATGAAGCACCTGATTTCAATCCGCATGCGGGGGCGCATCTGCTGGCGGCGTTTGCCCCCGGTTTCCCGCCTGGCAGCGTGTTTCTGGCAGTGGTCGATCCCGGGGTCGGCACGCCGCGTGATGGCGTGGTGGTGATGGCCGGCGGCCGCTGGTTCGTTGGGCCCGACAACGGCCTGCTGTCGGTTGTCGCGGCGCGCTACGCCGACACCCGGCTGTGGCGCATTACCTGGAAGCCTGAAAGGCTGTCCGCAACCTTTCATGGCCGCGATCTGTTCGCCCTGATCGCAGCCGACATCGCGCGCGGCGAATTTCCTGCCGACAAGCTGAGCCCAGCAGACACGCTGAACGTCGAGTTCGATGCGGACGATCTGGCGCGGGTGATCTACATCGACCATTACGGCAACGCCTGGACCGGCGTGCGTAGCGTGCCTAGGGATGCGCGCGTCACGTCAGCCGGGAAACTGTTCAGACATAGCGACAGCTTCGGCTTCGTCGGCAAGGGCGAGGGCTTCTGGTTCGTCAACAGCGTCGGCCTGCTCGAACTCGCGGTCAATCGCGGCAGCGCGGCCGCCACCTTTGGCCTGAAAGTGGGCGATCCGGTGCAGGTGCAGCGGCCCAACTAAGTGCGCTAAGTCCAGACCGACCAGCAGTGCCCGGTAATCGTTGACGTTGGTGCGGGTGGGGCCGCTGACGACCAGGTCGCCCAGCGCAGCAAAAAAACCGTGGCTGTCGTGGTCCGCGAGATAAGCAGCAGCGTCCAGTTCCTGCGCGCGAGCGCGCGCCAGCGTATCCGGGGTGATCACGGCCCCTGCGTTGTCCTCGCTGCCGTCGATGCCGTCGGTGTCGCACGCAATCGCCCACGCAGGCGTGTCCGCCAGCTCAAGTGCCAGCGCCAATAGAAATTCCGCATTGCGGCCGCCACGACCGTGTTGCGGTCGCAGCGTGACGGTCGTCTCGCCGCCGGAAATCAGCGCGATCGGTTGCCGCCGGGCCAGTGCGCGCACCAGCGCAGCCTGTTCCCTGGCCGCCGCCTGGGCATCGCCGCTGATGCAGTCGGACAGCACCATCGCGGGTATGCCGCACCGCTCGAAATGCCGGGACGCGGCCTCAAGGCTGTTATATGCACTGGCGATGACACGGTTTTCAATACGGGCGAAACAGGCGTCACCCGGCTTGGGGCTGTCGTCAACACGCCCGGCGGCGCAGGCTTCGAGGTGATGTTGAATGCCAGCGGGCAAGGCAATCCGGAAGCGCTGCAGCCGTTCAAGTGCATCGGCACAGGTGGTGGGATCGGGCGCGCAAGGGCCGGACGCGATATGGGTTGGATCGTCGCCGACGACGTCGGAAATGATCAGTGCCAGCCCTGGGGCGCCCTGTGCCGCTCGTGCCAGGCGTCCGCCCGACAGGCGGGTGAGGTGCTTGCGCACGGTGTTGATGTCGTGGATGGTCGCGCCCGCGCCGAGCAGCGCCTTCGTCACCTGGCGCAGTTCCTTGAGCGTCACGCCCTCGACCGGTGCAGCCAGCAGGCTGGAGCCGCCACCCGAAATCAGCGCCAGCAGCAGATCGTCCGGCCCCAGCTGGCCCGCCATCTCCAGCATGCGCAAAGCGGCTTCCTCGCCGCGCCCGTCGGGTAGCGGATGGCTGGCCTCGACGACCTCGATGCGGCGCGTGGGCAGGCCGTGCTGATAGCGGGTGACGACCAGTCCAGACAAGGGTGCGTCGGCCGGCCAGCGGGCTTCCACCGCGGCTGCCATGCTGGCCGCGGCCTTGCCGCCGCCGACCACCACGGTACGACCGCGCGGCGGCGCAGGCAGGTGCGGCGGCAGGATGTGCGCAGGGTCGGCGGCGGCCACCGCGGTACGGAAAGATTCTAGCAGCAGGTCGCGTGGCTCCATCTTCGTGGACCTCGAATCAGGCACCGGCCGGCCGACGCAGTCTGTGCACCAGGCCGCCACGCAGGCTGGGTCCGATCTGCATCGCCAGCCGGAACAGGATCGGCATGGTGAAAAGCGTGAGCGTGGTGGCGACCAGCAGGCCCCACACCAGGCTCGCCGCCATCGGCCCCCAGATCAGCGATTTGCCGCCCAGCCCGACGGCCAGCGAGAACAGGCCGCCGATGGTCGTGGTGGTGGTGATNNATCAGCACGATGGCCGAGTTGACGGCGATGCCGGTGAGCGCGATAACGCCATACAGCGTGTAGAGGCTCAATGGGTTCTGCGTGATGAAAAGGCCGAACACCACGCCGGTGAAGGCCATCGGTACCGTCAGCAGGATCAGGAGCGGCTGCCAGTAGGAGCGGAACTGCGCGGCGAGGATCAGATAGATCAGGCCGACCCCAAGCAGGAACAGCATTTTCATCGCGTCCAGGCTTTCGTTGATGTCGTCCAGCTCGCCGGAGAAATCGATGCGGGTGTTCGGGTAGCGCGCTTCCATTGCATCCCACTGCGCAGCGATCTGCTCGTTCGCCTCCACCGTATCGATGCTTTCCTTGTCGAGGTCCGACTCGATCGTGATCGCGCGCTTGAGGTTGTAGTGCTTGATGCCGCCGGAGCCGATCCGGGTGTCGGCATGCACCAGCGCGCCCAGCGTGGTGGTGCCGCCGTCGGGCAGTGCCACCGGGTCGGCCAGGAGCTGCTGGATGTCGGTGAGCGTGCCCTGGCTGGCGCCGCCTTGATGGGCCCCGCTTTGATTCGGTGTGGCGCCGCGCACCCGCACTTCGATCTTGTCGCCGCGGTCGCGCGTCTCGGTGATGATTTCGCCTTCGGTGTGCAGGCGCACCAGGCGCGCTGCCGTGGCAGGATCGAGCCCGGCATTTTTCAGCGCTTCGGCATCCAGTTGTAGGACCAACTGCGGACGGCCCGGCAGATCGTCGTCGGTGACGTCGCGAGTGCCGTCGATCCTGATCACGGCCTGCTTCAGCTCCTGCGCGGCGGCCCGCAGTTCGTCGACGTCGTCGCCCCGCAGCCGCAGCTTGATGGCCTTGGCTGCCGGCGGTCCGCCGGAAAGCTGGGTGAAGGAAATCTTGCCGGGCGTGGGCAGGGCTTCGATTTCCTGCCGCATGGCGTCCACCACCTCGCCGACTTCGCGCATGCCCTCTCCGCGCGGGTTGAGCGACACGCTGACCTGGCCATAGGATTCGCCATACAGCGGCTCGGTGTCGGTCCATTTCACCCCGGCGTAGCTCGTCACCCCGCGCGCCTCGCCTGCATTCAGATGACGGCGCACCACCGCTTCCACCTTGGCCGTCTCGCGCAGGGTGACGTCGATGGCGCTGCCGCTCGGCATGTCGATGTTGACGTAGAACAGGCGGATCGGGTCGAAGGCGAAGAATTGCGTGCGCACTGCGCCGGTGGCTACCAGCGCCACTGCGCCGACGAACAGGGCCAGCACGGCCAGCCCGCTGACCCAAGGATGGCGCATGAGCTTGACCAGAAAGCGGGTGTATTTCACCCGCAGCGTATGGGTGTAGCGTTCGCGCACAGGCTGCAGACGCGTCGGTTTCCTGAAGTTGAGCTTCAACCCCACCACGTGCGCCGGCATCATCCAGTAGGCTTCGAGCAGACTGATGCTGAGCGCCAGCGTTACCACCAGCGGCACCAGCAGCATGAACTTGCCGACGATGCCGGGCATCAGCATCAGCGGCAGGAAGGCGGCGATGGTGGTGGCGACCGCCGCCAGCACCGGCAGGCC
>DONB01000091.1 GCA_003510325.1 Thiobacillus sp.
CCCGGCAGCTGCGTGATGGTGACGCTGGAAGGCACGCGGCCGATGCTGGTGGAAATCCAGGCGCTGGTGGACAGCGGCGGGCCCAGCCCGCGCCGCCTCAGCGTGGGCCTGGACCGCGACCGCCTGGCCATGCTGCTGGCCGTGCTGCACCGCCACGCCGGTATCGCCTGCTTCGATCAGGATGTGTTCGTCAATGCGGTGGGCGGGGTGAAGATCAGCGAGCCCGCCGCCGACCTCGCGGTGCTCGCCGCGATCGTGTCGTCACTCAGAAGCCAGCCCCTGCCCGACAAGCTGGTGATGTTCGGCGAAGTCGGGCTGGCCGGTGAAATCCGCCCGGTGCAGCGCGGCCAGGAGCGCCTCAAGGAAGCCGCCAAATTGGGGTTTACCCAGGCCATCGTGCCGGCGGCCAACCGACCCAAACAGAAGATTGCCGGCATGGAAATCCATCCCGTACATCGGCTGGACGAGGCGATTCGGTTTTTTAGGGAAAACTGAATTTGGCCGGCCGGCCGGGCGCGGCGAACGCCCGGCCTCAGCCCCGCTGAAACAAGCCGGCTTACTTGCTCCCTTTGGCGGGGCGTCCGGTCTTGATGACGTCGAGACGACGCAGTGCTGAAACGACCGAGGTGTCGCTCAGTTTCGCCAGATTCGCCACTGCTGCGCGCAGGATTTCGCTTTTCTTGGCAGGCACGCCTGCAGCGAGACAGCGCTTCTTGAGTGCCGCAATCAGGGCGTATTCACCTTCCGGCATGGTGAAGCTGTCACGGACCAGCTTGGGTTTTTTCGCCTTGACGGCCTTTCCCGCCTTGACGGTCTTGGAAACCAGGGGTGCGGGCTTGCTTGTGGCTTTTTTGACCGGGGGCGATTTTCTTGTGGCGGCGGCGCGCGCGACAGGTTTCTTTGCCGTTGCAACCGTGGCTGGCGCTTTGCTTCGGGTTGCAGGCGAAGCTGCAGCGGTTTTTCTGGCCCGTGCGGCAGGCCGGGTGGCTGCGGATTTTTGAGAGGCCGGTACTGGACTCGCTGCGGGTTTCGTGACTTGTGCTTCGGTAGGTTTCTTGTCGTTTTCTGCCATGTCTGGACTCCAAATAACCATACGGGATAAACAGTTTATATAGTTTGAAGTCGCACTCAAGTTAAGGATTTGTTACAGCGGAACACGATCGGACACTTCGTGCACCGGCTACAGAAGCGCTTATCTCAGATAGGCCTCCGTGGCGTAGCGACGCATCATGCGGTGGCTGTTGAAATAGGCTGCGTTCCTGCTGATGGCGCCTTTCATGACCGCAGACCAGCCCGCCCGGTCGCCGTACCAGAGTGGCAGGATCACCTGTTCCAGCTTGTCGTACAGGGCCACGGCATCGTGGCCGTTGGCGGTGGGGGTGTCGTCGCCTACTGCCCAGCCGGTCACGCCCTCCAGGCAGCCCTCCACCCACCATCCGTCCAGTACGGAGAACTGGGGCACGCCATTAAAGGCGGCTTTCATGCCGCTGGTGCCGGAGGCTTCCAGGGGACGCAGTGGCGTGTTGAGCCACAGGTCCGATCCGGACACCATGTGCAGCGCCAAAGCCATGTCGTAGTCGGGCAGGAAGGCCATGGGGATTTCTCCCGCCAGTTCGCGAATGTGGGCGTGCAGCGTCTCGATGAGCTGCTTGCCCGCAGTGTCGTTCGGGTGGGCCTTGCCGGCCATGACGATCTGGAAGGGGAATTTTCCGGCAATGGTCTTGAGACGTTCCAGATCGGTGAACATCAGGTCCGCACGCTTGTAGGCGGTCATGCGGCGTGCAAAGCCGAGAATGGGCTGGTCCAGGGCCAGGCTCACTCCGGTGAGTTCCAGAACCTTGTCCAGCAATGTCTGCTTGGCCGCCTGGTGCGCCGCCCACAGCAGCTCGTCCGCGATGCGGTCGGCCCGGGTGAGGAGTTCCGGTTCATGGCACCAGCCCGGCACATGCTGGTCGTATAACTCGGCAAAGGGCGGGCTGGTCCAGGTCGAGGCATGCACGCCGTTTGTGACCGCGTGCACCGCGTAGCCGGGAAAGATCTGCCGGGAGACCTCGGCGTGGCGCTTGGCCACCCCGTTCACATACTCCGACAGGTTTAGCGCGAGGCGGGTCATGTTGAGCTTGTCCTCTCCGGCCAGCAGCTTGACTGTGCCCAGGTCCAGCAGGTCGCCATAGATGTGCCGTACCAGGTTGTAGTCGAATTTGTCGTGGCCTGCTTCCACCGGCGTATGCGTGGTGAAGGTGCACAGTTCCCGTACGCGCGGCAGGTCGTAAGGACTTTCGCCGGGCCGCAGGCCTTCGTGGGGATGGGCGTAGCGTCGAAGCAGGGCGAGGGTGAGGAAGGCCGAATGGCCTTCGTTCATGTGGTAGCCCATGAGCTTGAAGCCCAGAGCCTGCAGCATGGCTACGCCGCCGACGCCCAGCACCGCCTCCTGCTTGATTCGATAGGTCTCGTCGCCGCCGTACAGATGGCGGGTGATGTCACGGTCGCGCGGATCGTTCACCGGCAGGTCGGTATCCAGCAACAGGATGGGCACGCCGTCGTCGACCCAGGAGCTCAGCACGTAGAGCCAGCCGCCCACCCACACCTGGCGATCCTCCAGTTCCAGCGCCACGGTGGCCTGCAGCCGGCTCGCGTAGCGTGCAGGATCCCAGTCGTCGGCAAGCTCGACCTGCCGGCCCTGCGGATCGATCGCCTGGCGGAAGTGACCGGCCCGCGACACC
>DONB01000042.1 GCA_003510325.1 Thiobacillus sp.
CGCAGATCGCCAGCGGCGCCCTGTTCGGATTGACCAGCCTGTACTACTACGGCGAAACGCCGGACCTCAGCAGCGTTGCCTTCGCCGCCCTCGCCGTCAAAGTGGCAGCGGCGATAACCGGGGGGGCGCTGGTGACGGGCTACCTCATGCGTGGCGGCAAATGGAGCCCCCTGAGCGCACAGCGCGCCTTCCGCAGCTTGGCAGCGCTGGCCACCGTCGCCCTGACGGCAGCCGCCTTCCTGCGCTGGTTTTCATAGGGGAAGTTCGGAACGAATGATCGCGGCCGTGCGGCTCAATTTCCAGTGAGGGTGCTGCAGGATGGGGCGCGAGCTCAAACGGTTCGGGCCGAACCCGCCTGTAACGGAAACTCTCAGCCTTTCCCTGCCTCCTCATCCAGCTTCCTCAGATGCGCCAGCTTGTCGGCGATCTTGCCTTCGAGCCCGCGCGGAGTGGGCGCGTAGAACTGCTGTTCGTCGATGTCGTCGGGGAAGTAGCGCTCGCCGGCCGCGTAGGCCTCGGGCTCGTCGTGGGCGTAGCGGTAGGCGCGGCCGTAGCCCAGTTCCTTCATCAGCTTGGTGGGGGCGTTGCGGATNNGATGGGGACGTCGTTGGAGGGGTTGGACTGCACGAAGGCGCGCGCGGCGTTGTAGGCGACGTAGGCGGCGTTGCTCTTGGGCGCGCAGGCGAGATACAGGCAGGCCTGGGCCAGCGCGAGTTCGCCTTCGGGGGAACCCAATCTTTCGTAGGTTTCGACGGCGTCGAGCGCCAACCTGAGTGCACGCGGGTCGGCCAGGCCGATGTCTTCGCTCGCCATGCGGATCAGCCGCCGGCCGAGGTAGCGCGGGTCGGCGCCGCCGTCGAGCATGCGCACCAGCCAGTAGAGCGAGGCGTCGGGGTCGCTGCCGCGCACGCTTTTGTGCAGCGCGGAGATCTGGTCGTAGAAGGCTTCGCCGCCCTTGTCGAAGCGGCGCATCGATTGCGCCAGCGCGTTTTCGACGAAGGCGGCGTCGACTTCCGTCACCTGCGAGGTGCGCGCGGCGGTGTCGAGTTGTTCCAGCAGGTTGAGGAGTTTGCGGGCGTCGCCGTCGGCATAGGCGGCCAGCAGCTTGTCGACGCCCTCGCCCAGCTTCAGGTGCGGCAGTTCCTGCAGCGCGCGCTGCATCAGCTGGCCGAGCTCGTCAGGCGTCAGCGATTTCAGCACATAGACCTGGGCGCGCGACAAGAGCGCGCCGACGACTTCGAACGAGGGATTTTCGGTGGTGGCGCCGATGAAGGTGAAGAGCCCGGATTCGACGTGCGGCAAAAACGCGTCCTGCTGCGACTTGTTGAAGCGGTGGACTTCGTCGACGAACAGGATGGTGGCGCGGCCAAGGGTCTGGTTCATGCGCGCGCGCTCGACCGCTTCGCGGATGTCCTTGACGCCGGACAGCACGGCCGAGATCGCAATGAAGTCGGCGCCGAAGGCCTGCGCGGTGAGCCGAGCCAGCGTGGTTTTGCCGACGCCCGGCGGCCCCCACAGGATCATCGAATGCAGCTTGCCGGAATCGAAGGCCAGCCGCAGCGGCTTGCCAGGGCCGAGCAGATGGGTCTGGCCGACGACGTCGTCGAGGGTGTGCGGACGCAGGCGCTCGGCCAGCGGCGCGTGCGGATCGTCGCGCGCGGGCTCGGGGGTGTCGGTCTGGAACAGGTCGGCGGTGCTCATGTGCGCGAAATTATCCCCCAGAACCCGGCGTCGTTGCGGGTGGTGCAGCCGCGATCACTCGCCGATGATGTCGGCGCCCTTGGGCGGGGTGAAGGTGAAGCGCGACGCCGGGATGGCCGGGTTGCGCACCATCTTGCTGAGTTTGAGCGTGGTGCGCTGGCCGAAGAAATCGAACAGCTCCATCTGCACCAGGGTGTCGCCCTTGAAACCCATGCGGATGCGCTCGAAGCTGGTGTCGCGGTTTTTGGGGGTGGCTTCCAGCCACTCCAGGCCGTCGGCCTCGCCGGCGTTTTTCAGGGCGAAGTATTTTTCGATGGCGTTGTCGCCGGCCAAGAGCGCCGCCGGGGTGCCGGCGATGACGTCGCCGAGCGTCTTGACGGTGACCTGCTCGAGGTCGGCGTCGTACAGCCACAGTTTGGCGCCGTCGCCGACGATCACCTGTTCGTAGGGCTTGGCGTAGTCCCAGCGGAATTTGCCGGGGCGGGCGAAGGCCATCCTGCCGCTGGCCTGCTGCGTGACGCGCCCGTTCTTGTCGGACACGGTCTGGGTGAAGTCGGCCTCGGCGGTCTTGGCGCCGGCGGCAAAGGCTTTCAAGCGTTCGACGCCGCCGGCGTGGGCGGCGCTGCCGAGGGCGAGCGCGAAGAGCAGGAACAGTAGACGCATGGGATAGGGGTTCCGGAAATAAAAAGTGCGCCACGAGGGCGCACTTAAGCAGACCTTGCTGCGCTGCGGAAGTTTACTGCTTTTTGGTATTGGCACCGAAAGACGAGTACCAGGGGCACCAGCCGATGATGGCGGTGGCCAGCAGGAACACGCCGGCATAGCCGGCCAGAAGCGTCGGGCCGGTGGGGGTCATCGCCCAGTACATGAGGCCAAATGCAATGGCGACGCGGGTAATGCGGTCATAGATACCGATATTGCTCATCTTCGTTCTCCTTTGTTTATCAGCAAAATCCGCCATGACAATCGGGGACCGTCATCGCATGACGCACTGGATCCAGCGCATCACGCGATGACAGCCCCC
>DONB01000272.1 GCA_003510325.1 Thiobacillus sp.
GGCGGAATTCCAGCGTCGAGACGTTCTTTTCGATGCCGGCGATGTCGGCCTGCACCGCGGCCAGCGTGTCGTCGTCGTTTTCCTCGCGCGCCATCTCGAACAGTTCGGCGGCATCCTTCAGCCCCGAGGTGACCTGGTCGAGCACCAGCACCACGTCTTCCAGCGACTTGCGTTCACGTCCGAGTTCCTGCGCTTTCTCGGCGTCGTTCCAGAAATTGGGGTCTTCGGCTAGGCGGGCAACTTCTTCGAGGCGATCTTTCTTGTGATCGTAGTCAAAGAAACCCCCTGAGTTGGGTGGCACGATCGCCGAGGTCGGCGAGTTTGGATTCGATCTGATTGAGGCTTTCGGCTTCCATGGCGGGACTCGTGACTAGGCGGAAAAACCGCGAATTATAGCCCAGGTCACCACCAGACCCAGACCCATGGCCCCCATGCCGGCGATGGCATGGCGCGCCATATGCCAGCCGCCAATGGCCAGGGTCAGCGCCGACTTGAAGGCCAGGTTGGCCAGCACGGCGAGGGTGATGACGTTGACCGCCACACCGACCGACAGCGTGCCCAGGTTGTGCAGCCGCAGGCTCGACAGCGTGATGGCGTCGACATCGGTCAGGCCCGACACCAGCGCCACCGCATACAGTCCGCGCGTCCCCAGCCAGTCGGACAGCCAGGCCGCGGCCAGCAGCACCACGCCGTACATCAGGCCGAAGCCCAGCGCCGTGCGCAGTTCGGTGGGATTGCTCATCGCCAGCGCGGGCAGTTCACCCTGCGGTTGCAGCCGGCGCACGCCATAGGCCGCGCCGAGCCCGCCGGCGACCAGCCCGCCGAGCAGCAGCGGCAGCAGCTGCGCCAGCACCTCCGGCGCCAGCACGGCAGCCAGCACGCCCAGCCGCACCAGCACCACCAGATTCGCCAGCACGATGACGATCACCGCGACCGGCATCATGTCGCGGCTGGCGCGGGCATGGCGACTGAACGAAAGCGTGGTGGCGGTCGACGACACCAGCCCGCCGAGCAGGCCCAGCATCACCGCGCCGCGCTGTTGCCCGACCAGCCGCAGGGCAGCATAGCCCGCCAGCCCCACGCCCGCGATCAGCACCACCATCCACCAGATCTGATGCGGGTTGAGCGCACCGTAGGGGCCGTAATCCCGGTTCGGCAGCAGCGGCAGGACGATCAGCGCCAGCACTGCGAACTGCAGCACTGACAGCAGATCGCGGCGGCTCATGTGCTGGCTGATGCCGCGCAATTCGGGCTTGAAGTACAGCAGCATGGTGGCCGCGATCCCCAGCATCACCGCAAGCTGGATTTCGTTGTTCCAGACCAGCACGCCGAGGCCGTAGCACAGCATCAGCGCCGCCACCGTCGTCGTTCCGGGGTCGCCATCCGGCTGGGGCGGCGCGCGCAGATAGGCCGCGATCATCATCGCGCCGACCAGCAGCAGGCCCACCGCGATCAGCCACATTTCGCCCAGTTCGGTCGCCAGGTGCGCGGCCAGCACGCCCAGCAGCGCGGTCAGCGCAAAGGTGCGCAGACCGGCCTTGGCCGCCGGGTTGCGTTCGCGTTCCAGTCCCATCAGCAGGCCGATCGCCAGCGCCACCACATAGCGCGGCAGGGTGGCGAGTTCGGAGGGCAGCCAGGCGATCAGTTCGTTCATGCTTGCATCGTCTCTCAGGCAGGGGTGTTTTCAGCATAAGCCCCTGTCGTTCATTATCCATACGGCCAAAGGGGAGTATGCTTGATGTCCGTACGGCCAGGAATAAGGCCGGATACATCGAAAAAATAGCAGACCGGGCTCGACGATTGCTTAGTGAATCCGGTTTCCTGGCAAAAAGCGCCTGTCCGGAGGGGACACAGGGCAGCCAGGTTTAAGGGGAAGAGATGGACAAGGGACGCCGCCGTTTTCTGGGCGCCAGCGCGCTGGCGCCCCTGCTGCTGGGCGCCTGCGGCAGCCAGCCGCCGTTGACCCGCGTGGGGGGCATCCTCTGGATTGGTTATGAGCCCCTGTTTCTGGCGCGCTAACTCGGGCTGTACGACGCCAACGCCCTGCGCTTGGTGGAAATGCCTTCCAACACGACCAATCTCATGTCGCTGGCCATCGGCGACGTGGAAGCGGCCACCCTCACCCTCGACGAATATCTGCTTGCCCGCGAAGGCGGCGTCGATGTGCGTGCCATCCTTGTCTTCGACTATTCCGCCGGCGCCGATGTCGTCATGAGCCGCCCAAGCATCGGGCGGCTCGAGGATCTCAGGGGCAAACGCATCGGGGTGGAAGAGACCGCCGCCGGCGCGCTCATGCTGGCCAAACTGCTGGAAACGGCCAGGCTCGAGCCGGACGAGGTGGTGAAGGTGCATGTCACGGCCGACCGGCAGCTGCGGGNNGGCGGCGCCCGCCGCCTGTTCGACAGCCGCCAGTTTCCCGGCCTGATCGTCGACGTTCTGGTGGCGCGCACCGACGCCCTGGAGCGCGCGCCCGGGAATTTCCGGCGCCTGCTGGCGGGCTATTTCCAGGCGCTGGACCATCTGCACACTTCGCCCGACGATGCATTCCGCCGGATGGCACCGCGTCAGGGCATGCGCCCCGAGGAGGTGCGCGCGGCGCAGCAGGGCATCCGTTTCATGGACCTCGCAGGCAACCGCAGATGGCTGGGCGGAGACACGCCCGGCCTGGTGCCGGCCACCCAGAACGTGGCCCGCATCATGGTTGCCNNCCCGACCTGGATGGGCTGACCGACGCCCGCTTCCTGCCGGAGGGGGCGTGATGGTGCAGCGTCTGCCTTTCCGTCTCACCCTGCCGCTGGGGCTGGCGCTGCTGCTGTTGGTGGTACTGGGCGTGTCGCTGATGAGCGCGCTGGACAAGCGCCTGGGCCAGCTCGACCAGCAGGCCCGGCTGGACCTGCTGACCGAAACCGCCCACCTGGCGCGCATGGCCGACCAGGGCTGGGAAACCAGCCGGGGACTGGTGGAATCCGACCTGGCCCAGGCCGCAACCGACCCCCGCACCGCGACCGTGCTGCTGCTTGACGACACGGGCCGCGTGCTGGCGGCGCACCGCTATGCCTGGCGCGGCAGACCGGTCGCCGAGGTGCTGCCGGGTNNCGTTTCGAAGCGGTGAAAGCGGGGCGGCTGCCGGTATTTTTTCCGCTCAGTCCTGACGGCGTTCGCGTCGCTGCCATGCAGCCGTTCCAGATGCCTGCCGACGCACGCCAGTTGCGCAGGCAGCGGCAGGGCATGGTGTACGTCGCGTTCGATCTCGCCCGCGAGCGGGAAACGGCGCGCGAATTCGTGCTCAAGGGGCGCGCGCCCGAGCTGGCAGCCATCCTGTTGCTGATCGGCCTGCTGGGCTGGCTGCTGCACCGTTACGTGGCGTCGCCGCTGGGGCGGCTGGCGCAGGCGGCCGATACCCTGCGCAGCGGCCAACTGGACGTGGCGGTGCCGGAGCAGGGCCCGCAGGAAATCGCCAGACTGGCCGGCAACTTCAACGCCATGACGCGCGCCGTGCGCGAGGCGCAGGCGAACCTCGCAACCAGCGAGGAGCGGCTGTCCATCACCCTGCAATCCATCGGCGACGCGCTGCTCGCCACCGACACCGACGAGCGCGTGACCCTGATGAATCCGGTGGCCGAAGCGCTCTGCGGCTGGACCCAGGCCGAGGCCATGGGCCACCCCGTGTCCGAAGTGTTCGTGATCAGGAATGCGCTGACCGGCGAACCGGCGGAAATCCCGGTGGGGCGCGTCATCCGCGAGGGACGCGTGGTGGGGCTGGCCAACCACACCATCCTGCTGGCGCGCAACGGCCCGAATTACCACATCGCCGACAGCGCCGCGCCGATCCGCAACGCCCAGGGCGAGTTGCAGGGCGTGGTGCTGGTGTTCCGCGACGTCTCCGAGGAATACGCGCTGCGCGAGGCCCTGGCCGACAGCGAGCTGCATTTCCGCACCCTCGCCAACAGCGGGCAGGCGCTGGTGTGGACCGCCGGCCTCGACAAGGGCTGCGATTACTTCAACGAGCCCTGGCTGGCGTTCACTGGCCGCACGCTGGAGCAGGAGCTGGGGCAGGGCTGGGCAGAAGGGGTGCATCCCGACGATCTGCCAAGCTGCATCGAGATCTATCACGCCGCCTTCGACCGCCGCGAGAGTTTCTCCCTCGAATACCGCCTGCGCCACGCCAGCGGCGAGTATCGCTGGATCATGGACCAGGGCAGCCCGCGCTTCGGCAGCCAGGGCCAGTTCCAGGGCTACGTCGGGCATTGCATGGACGTCACCGACGCCAAGCGGGCCGAGGCGGAAATCGAACGCCTGGCCTACCATGACGCCCTGACCAGCCTGCCCAACCGCCTGCTGTTCCGCGACCGGCTGAGCCAGGCGCTGGCGGCAGCCCACCGCAACCGGCGCTGCGGCGCCGTGATGTTCGTCGACCTCGACCAGTTCAAGCGTATCAACGACGTCCACGGCCATGCCGTGGGCGATGCTGTGCTGGGCGAAGTCGCGCGGCGGCTGGAATACTACCTGCGGGAAGGCGACACGGTGGCTCGCCTCGGCGGCGACGAATTCGTCATCCTGCTGCCCGACCTCGCCGCCAGCCTGGAAGACGCCGGCGCGCTGGCCATGACGGTGGCGGAGAAGATCCGCGGCGCGCTGGAAAACCCGGTCGCCATCGACGGCCAGGAATACGTCAGCACCGCCAGCATCGGCATCACCGTCTTCCCCAAGGATTCGGAAACCGTCGACGACCTGATGCGCGAGGCCGACACCGCCATGTACCGCGCCAAGGAGCGCGGCCGCAACGCGCTCGCCTATTTCGAGCCCACCATGCAGGAAGCCGTCGTCGAGCGCTACGCCCTCGACCGCGAACTGCGCGAGGCGGTGCGCGAGCGCAGCTTCGAACTGCACCTGCAATCGCAGGTGAATGCGGATGGGAAAGTGATCGGCGCCGAAGCCCTGGTGCGCTGGCGCCACCCGCAGCGCGGCCTGGTCATGCCGGCGAGCTTCATCCCGCTGGCCGAGGAATCCGGCCTCATCGTGCCGCTCGGCGAATGGGTGCTGCGCGAAGCCTGCCAGCTCATCGCCCGCCTCGACGCCGAAGGCCGCGGCCTGCGCATCGCCGTCAACGTCAGCCCGCGCCAGTTCCACCAGGCCGACTTCGTGCAGCGGGTGAAGGACATCCTCGCCACCACCGGCGCCGACCCCGGCTACCTCACCCTCGAAATCACCGAGAACCTGCTGGTCGAACACGCCTCCGAGGCCGTCGCGCGCATGACCGAACTGGCCGCGCTCGGCCTGCGCTTCGCCATCGACGACTTCGGCACCGGCTA
>DONB01000294.1 GCA_003510325.1 Thiobacillus sp.
GGCCCAGCCGCCCCCCCCCGCAACCCGCGGCGCCGGTAAGAGGCGGTAGCTCCCGCAAGCGCTAGGGCTGTCCCTTCATGGATAGCGGACGGTTTCTTCCCCCTTGCAAGTGTAGAGCAGCTCCTTCCACTCATCGGCGATGTAGGTCCGGCCGACCACGGTGCCGCCGTTGTCGATCGTGTCCTTGCTCGTCACCTCGTACCCTGCATCGCCACATTTGCGGCTGGCCTGCTGGTAGCAGTTGACCAGCGCGCCGCACGTCGCGCGGTACAGGTTCGAGCCGTCCGGCGCTTTCGCCACCGGGCCCGATGCGAGCCCCGGGCACCCCGAAACCAGAAAAGCCGCAACCACTGCACCCCAGACAGGTGAAGGCTTCCTCATGCGCTCATCCTACGGCTGATTTCAGCCTTTGCAAAAAAACGTTGCTAGGGTCTTGACCGCGGGCTAGTGCGAGNNCCCGCCTTGACCGCTCAACCCCGCCCGGACCGCAGCTCGAGCGAGCCGCGGACATGGCATCCACCGCCATCCTTGCCCGCTTGGAAGCCGGCTTGCCCGTGTCCGAGCGCGACATGCAGGCTCTGGCCGACTTGCTGCTCTTCGGCTCTGCCAAGCGCTGGGTACAGTCGTGAGCCCCGCCGATCTGATTCGCGCGTGGTCCAAGGCCGAGCGTGACCTTTACACGTGCTTGGATGAGCGCGTGACCGATGGCGAGGGNNGGTGCGCGCCTTTGCCGAGATGGACGCGCGCAAGGCACTGCACGCGTGGGCGGATGCCAACCCCGACACGGGCACGCATTGCGAACACTGCGGCACCACGGGCTGCGCGGTCTGCGGGGTGGCAGCGTGAACCGCTGGTATTTCGGCACCACGGCCGGGCCTGACGTGTCCGACCTGTGCGAGTGCGGCGAATACACCGACAAGAGCGGGCATTGCCCGAGCTGTGATGCAGAGCCCGAGACTGAAGAGGAGGACGACGACCATGAATGACAAGCTCGCAACGATTCAGCAGACAACGGCATTGGCCGCGGACCCCTACGCCCCCGACACGTTCGACCGTGCCATGGTGGTCGCCGAGAACATCGCCAAGAGCCGGCTGTTCGGCATCACTTCGCGCGAAGCCGCCTTCGTCATCTTGGCGACCGGGCACGAGCTTGGACTCTCCCCGATGCAGTCGCTCCGGGGCATCCACATCATCGAAGGCAAGCCTTCCCCATCTGCCGATGCCATTCACGCCGTGGTGCTGAACTCCGGTCTCGCAGAGTACTTCCGCGAAGTCGAAACCACCGCGGACCACAGCACTTGGGAGACCAAGCGCAAGGGCAGCAAGCCGGTGACCTGCACGTTCAACCTGTCCGATGCCAAGCGCGCCAATCTGGTCAAGCCGAACGGCAACTGGGAGAAGTACCCGCAGCGCATGTTGAAGGCACGCGCGAAGGCCTTCCTGGCTCGCGATGTGTACCCCGATTTGCTCTTGGGATTGTATATCCCCGATGAGCTGACCGAGGGCCGCGTCGAATCCGTGGAAGCGCCCGCGCCTGTCCAGACCATCGAATACGACGCGCAGGAGCCCGAGCCCGATCCGGTGGAGCAGGTCGAAGCCGCCATCAAAACAGCCACCCTCGATGACCTCCCCGCATTGGCGAACAAGGTCCGCGAGCTGTGCCCAAAGGGCCACCCCGCGCGTGAACGTCTCGCAATCGCGCTCACCGTGCGCAAGTCGGAGGTGAGTCGTGCTGCTTAGTGGGAGCAAATACGGTCTGGCCCGTTGCTGCCTGTACTGGGCGCGGGCTGATGTCCCCGACCTGCCCCGGGTCGAGAACCCGGATGCGAAGGCCGGCACCAACAGGCATCACGCGCTGGAAGCGCTTGTGAACGACACGGATGGCACCGCGTCAGCGCTCTGGCTCGCGTCCCTTTGGGGCTGCACCGTCGAGGAATGGCCCGCCATCGAGGCCAACATCCGCGAGTGGCTCCCCACCGGAGCCCCGGAAGTGGCGCTCTACTACCACCCCGCCACGGACACCGCGCGATCGAGCGACGCCCGTGACCGCGCGTACCAGTGCGAAGCGGGCGAAGTGCCGATGACGGTGGACCTGCTCCGCCATCGGGACGGCGCGCCCATCGAAGTGTGGGACTACAAGACAGGGCGCCAAGACAATCTCGAGCTCGCCGCCTCGAACGCGCAGCTTGCGATCTGCTGCCTCGCAGCCGCCAGAATGACCGGCGCAACGGCTGCCCGCGGAGTGCTTGCGGTCGTAGCCGATGACGGGACGGCGCGGCTGGATGAAGTGGAGCTTGACTCCCTCGACCTCGACGCCATCGCCTACGAAGTCCGCGGGCTGGTCGAGCGCACCCCCACCAGCGAGCCCGCGCCTGGTCCGTGGTGCTCTGACAAGTGGTGCCCCGCCCGCGCGGTGTGCCCCGCTACCCGCGCCGCGATGGTCGCCACCCCAATGGAGCCCATGAGCATCGTGGTGGACAGCGCCGACGCTTGCGCCCGCATCCACACGCAGATCGGGCTGGCAGAGGAGTTCCTTGAGACGGTCAAGCGCGCTCGGAATGAGTGGTTGCAGAGCAACCCTGCAGGCTGCGAGCTGGCCGATGGCAGCGTGCTGCAGTGGACCATCGAGGAACGCGACAGCATCGAGCTTACCGACGCCGCAGCCGCGCTCATCCCGCCCGAAGCCATCGAGCGCAAGACCAGCAAGACGGCCATCGAGCGCGCCATCAAAGCAACCGCGGCGAAGGGCGAAGCCGCCGCCAAGATGCGCGAAGTGCTGGCCGCCCTGGATGCGGCAGGCGCCATCAAGACCACCCAATTCGGGCGCCCGCGCGCCCGCAAAGCAGGCAGGAGGGCAGCATGATTCCCCTGGGTCGATATGTCGGACGATGCGTGGATTACGTGGTCGGCTTCAAGCCGAAGAGCAACGTGCAGCAGATCGAGATGCGCATGGAGGTGGCGGAAGGCCCCGAGAAGGGCAAGCAGGACAGTTACTACGGAGGCTTCGTGGGCGACGGCGCCGCGTACACCAAGCAGGCGATGCAGGCATGTGGCTGGGATGAATCGGACCCTACCAACCTGGAGAACCTGAAGCTCAATCTGGTGCAAGTCGTCTCCGGTGAGCGCGTATGGGAGGGAAAGACCTTCCCGCAGATCAAGGTCTACGCGATCAAGCCCGGCATCCAGACCCTGCCTGAGAATCGCATGGACCCGAAGGATGCTGCCGATTTCATCCTGAGCATGTTCGGTGCCCCTGCGAATGCGAAGCCTGCTGAAAAGCGAATGCGCCAGCCGGGGGAGGACGACGACTTGGCCTTCTGATTCCCCGCCCGCTTCGGCGGGCACAAGGGGCCAAGAGGCAAAGCGCGTTGAGCTGTCCTCCCAACGCGGCCGGGTTCGACTCCCGGGGGCTCCACCAAGCGGCGGCGGCTTTGACACAAACCAGAAAAGGACGGTTCGACCATAGGATTCCACATAAAGCGCCCTGTGCAGGGGTGCGACGTTTAGAAGGATAACCCGGCCGCCGCCGCTTCAATCTTCAGGAGGACACGACAATGACACTCACCGACAAGCCAGCCACCATCACTATCGAATTTGTGACGCCGGGGCACCTGTACTGGTACGACATCAAGGAGGAGGCGACCATCTGCGCCGCCACTCCAGAGACATTGGAGCGTGTCGGCTACGTCCCCGCATCGGCTCTCGAGCAGGCCCGCGCCGCAGCGACGGCGGCGGATGCGAGGGCGGAGCCAGCAACCGCGTTCGGCGATGCGTCGCAGGGCATCCTCGAACGCATCAACGCGCGCATCACCGAAGCCGGCATTGCGCAGCGACCGACGTACCTGGAGCGGGTCAATCTGCTGATTGCAGACCGCGACACCCTCCGCGCCCAGCTTGCCACCACGTCCCGCCGCGAGCCGACGCGAGAGGAGATGGAGATTGCGCTCGGGGTCAGCGACGAGGCTTTTCTGGGAGGCACTATCCGCCGCTGCATCGACTGTCGAGAGCCTGTGTTCGGCGGGCCGACTCGCTGCACTCTGTGTGTCGCCAGAGGCTCTGTGGTTGACGCCAACAAGCGCGCCACCGCCGCAGAGCGCGACCTCACCTGCGCTCGCGAGAATCAGAGCCGCGCAGCCGAGCAGGTGGCAGCGGCCGAGAAGCGCGCCGCCAAGGCCGAAGCCGCACTTGAGGCCGAGCGCGAGCATGTGCGGCAGGTCGAGGGGCATCAGAACGTTGTCGTGCGCACAGCAATACAGGACGTGCAAAAGGAACTGCGCACCGCCACCGCCAAGCTCGCGGCGTGGGGCCGTATCACCTCCGCAGCGCTGGCGTGGTATCGGGCCGACGATAGCCCGTCCGGTGACAGCGGCCCGAGCGTGGACACGGCTACGAAGTGGCTCGAAGAAGCCTGCGACGCACTGCCCAAAGAGCTTGCCCCGGTGCCGAGCGACTACCTGTCGCCCGACGATGACGACTCCCTCCCCACCGCGCACCGGCCGGGGGAGGCCAAGGACGGCATCACGGCAGAGTGCGAAGGTTGCCCGTCGAAGTCGATGCACGATGACCCGCAGTCCGTGGGCTGGCGCTTCGATGAGAAGTCCAGTGCGTGGACTTGCCCCGTGTGCGCGTCGAAGCTGGACGCCGAATCCCGCCGCCTCCCCGTCGCGCCTGCTGACCTCGACTTGACCACCAAGACTATCACGGCCCCCACCGTCGCCGCGGGGGCAGCGCACGCGACGAACGTGGTCGTCCCCGTCGCGCCTGCTGAGACGTGTGGGGAGTGCGTCGGGCTCAGCGGTCGATGGGTGTGCATGACAGCGGAATCGACGCACTGCGGCTATCACCACGCCAAGTCCGACCCCGCCTGCCCCGCCTTCGCCCGCCGCGGTGAGGTGTCCAATGGTTGAGCCGATGACACGCGAGGAACTGTTCTGGGAGGAAGTGTTCGCTGGCATCTTCAAGCCTGAGAGCATGTCCCAAGACAAATGGGAGACGATCAAGCTGTACGCGCGCATCGTTACCAGGATCAAAGAACTGCCGCCAGCGGCCGGCGCTGTGCTGCTGGCAAACATGATCTCGGTCGTTCGACGGCATGAGCGGGAATGTCTCGGCACGGCCCGCCGCGGTGAGGGGGAGGTGGGGACGTGAGCGCCACCCAGTGTTACGCAATCGTCCGCATGGATGACGGCTTGGTCGTAGAAGTGTGTTTTGGAATGGCTCTGGCGAAGTCGGCGTGCCAGCGCTGGAACGGCTACGGTCTGCACGAACACACGATCTACGTCGCAACGCTCACGACCGCCTCGGAGGTCTCCCCGTGACGCCCCTGGACATGCTCTCAGAGGCAACGCCAGCGCAGATTGCGAACACGCGCAAGATCGTTGCGCGGTGGACGTCGACTGGCGAGGGCGAGAGGTTGCACGTTGTCTGTGCCTACCTTGGTCTATTCGCTCTCGGCCTCCGTCGCGCCCGGGACGCGTGGCACAGGAAGGCGACAACGCTGGACCGAGCATGGCACGACGAGATGCGGTGCAACAAGAACGCCTATGCCGAGGTGCAGCGGCTCACCACCCGCCTCGCCGCCTACGCCGAGACCGTCTGCGACTTCGCCGAAGTAGTCGAGGCCGCCGACCGCTCGCACGACAAGGGCGGGATGCAGGTGCCGTATCACGGCGACTTCGCGAGCGCCGTGCCGAGCGTGCGGCGTGACCTGCGTGCGTGGGTTGCGAGATTGCAAGCGTTGGAGGCCAGCCATGACGAGCCTGTTGGGAGGTCTGATGCGGAGTACGCCGAGTTGCTTGACGCCCTGGAGGCCAGCCATGTTGACGAGTGAGCAACTGGACACCATCGCGACCCGCGCGACGCAATCCGATATGCTGGCGATGCGCTCGGCTGACCTGCTCTCCCTCGTCGCCATGGCCCGCGCCTACCTAGACCAGTGCGAGCGCGGCAGTGTGTCGCTGGCACTGGAGCGGCTGGGCGAGGTAGCGGCCGAGCGTGATGCAGCCCGCGCCGAATCCGCGACAGCCGCGCGCCACCTTGCTGCTAGTCAGTCGGCGCTGAGCAAAGCGATGGGGGAGCTTACGGAGGCGAGGGGTGAGGTGGAGCGGTGCAGGGAGGTGATGCGCAAGGCAAAGCGGCGGCTTGAGTCGCTGACCGATGCCTACGACTTGATGGGCGAGATTGTCGCCGCGCTGGGAGGTGGGGAGTGACAAGCGAGACGCTACGCAAAGCGGCTGCCATCGTGGCCTACGAGTGGACGCCGATGACGCCGAGTCAGGAGCTTCGCATGGTGCAGCGAATCGATCAGGCACTGTGCGAGGCCGCCGCCGAAGTCCTGCGGCTGCGGGGTGAGGTGGAGCGGTGCAGGGAGGTGCTGAGAGCCGTGGAATGGGGCGGGGCTGATTACGAGTGGCCGCACGCTGCTTGCTGCCCACGATGCGGCGGACGCAGCCCGGAAGCCATCGAGGAACATGGATCAAGCATCTACCGCGACGGTCACCAAGACGGATGCCCGATGCCCTACGCGCTGGGAGGTGGGGAGTGAAAGACGCTGAATTGCTTGACCTGTGGCGCAGGGGCGCAGGCCGACACGACGAGATCCCGATTGTGGACACGCTCCGCGCCATCGCCGCCGCAGCCGCCGCCGAAGAGCGGGAGGCGTGCGCGCTGGAATGGGACGAGGATGCGCTGCGGCTGACTATTCGTGCAACGCGAGCCGCTGAGATTGGTAAGCGCATGTTGTCCAACAGACTCAACGGCGAGGCGCGCAGGGCAAGATCGGTGGCGGAGTCCATCCGCTCCCGCACGCCCGCGAATGGAGGCGAACGTGGCTGAGCCCATTCAATTCTGGCTCATCCGCCGCAAGACCGAGCCCAACAATGCCGACAGGTGGAGCACGTTCGCGGACGAATCCAACGCCCGTGCGTGTCTGGCAGAGGCCGCACGCCTCGGTGACTTGTGGGAGTGCGTGCCCGCCGTGCTCACTGTGCCCGCGCCAGAGGAGCGGGGGTGCGGGACGTGTGCTCCACAGCAATCGTGCGCGTCGTGTCTGTCGCAGGGGGACGATTGCGCCGAGAACACCGGGGTTTGCCGCTGTGACGAATGCTGGGAAGGTAGCAACTGGCAGCCCCGCAGCGGGCGAAAGGATGGGGAGTGATGGGCCATCTTGACTTTGCGCAGGCCGAATCGCTCGTGAAGCAATTCGCTGACATGAAGCTGGCCGAGTACACCGCCCGCTTTGGCAAGGGCACGAACGTCCACGCGCCGGTATGCGGCTACTACGAGGCACTGCTTGCGCGCGTGATGGCTGGGGAGATCGACGGGGAGACGCTAGCAAGGCATCTGCGGCGCTGGCTAGCCGATGCGGCGACGCCGATCGATTGCAGCACATGCAAACGGTACGACGCCAGCAGCAGCGAATGTCCGCCGCGGTGCGAGTGTGGGCCGGATGGCGAGTACCCGGACTGGCAGCCCCGCGCCGGGAAGGGGGAGTGATGCACGTCTATTCTGACAACGATTGTGTTTGGGTTGTGGCTGAGTCGAAACTCGACGCCTGCAAGGCTTACGCTGAGTTCTGCGGGTATGAGGACGTGGCGGAAGCGACCGAGGAATGCGGCGACGGCTTCGACCCTAGCAACTGGTCCGAGTTGCCCGACGACTCGCCGCTGTCGATAGTCGAAGACGAGGACGATCTGCCGTGTGCCGATGCCTTCCGAACCATGACTTGTGCCGAATGGGTAGCCGAGCAGGGGCGCGGATTCCTCTGCACAACGGAGCGATGATGCCTATCCTCCTCGCCCGCGTCCCCGTGCGCGCCGATGGCAGGTATTGCGACAAGCGGTGTCAGTTTTACTGGGATTCGCGACCCAACGCCGGCTATTTCGTGTACTGCGAACTGACCAAATACCTGCGCAAGAGCGGATGCACCGTGCTGCGCGTGCGCGACGGCCGGGCGGTGCGGTGTGCGGCCTGTGTCCGAGCCTGTAAGGAGCAGACATGATGCCACTTCGATTTCACGGCTACTCTGACGATACGTTCGGGGAGTACGCTTCAACCAACGACGACTTCGACAACTGCGCCAGCGGCGATCCAATCGTGTGGCGCGTGACTGCCCCCGATGGCGCTGGCCTATTCGTGTGGGGCCTCTACTCATTCCGCGAAGCGCCCAAGGCCGTTCCGGGCTGCTGGGTTGTCGGGGTCCAGCAGCTCGACGAGGACGTTTCGATCCCGCCGTGGCCGATGCGGTTGNNGGTTACAGCGCGTCGCTTGTCATCGAAGCGCCCGAAGGCACCAAGGTCGTTTGCATGAACCGAGAGGAGCGGCCGTGATTACCACCGAGCGCAGAACGGTCTACATCGTGCGCGGCAAGTCCTACTTTGACAAGCGCGCAGCATATCGCCGCGAAGCCATGATGCAGCTTCTTGACGAGTGCGCGAAGGAATGCACAACGGCCGAAGATGACAACGTGCCCAGCGTGCGGTGGTGCCGCGACTGCGGCGACAGACCTTGCGAGGAGGCAATCGCGGCGCGCGCTGGCACGCTGTTCGAGCGCGCGGAAGGTGCGCAGCCATGACCCTCCCCTGTGCCCTCCTCCTCTGCCTCTCCCTCGGCCTCGCGTGGCGCGCGTGGGGGATGCGTTGATCCCGCTCGATATGCTGGAGCCGCGCCGCAAGGTCTGGCGCCACGGTCACTGCGTCTGCGGCATGTGCGGGCACAGGTGGATCGGTGTCGTGCGCTTGCCGCGATGGTGGGGGCTGGAGTGCCCCGCGTGCTCGACTGCGGCGGGGGTGTGTCTTGAGGTGGGGGTGGAGGAGGTATGACCTACCTGCCGATCCGCGAAGCCGCAACCCGCCTCAGCATGAGCGAGGAAGCGCTGCAAACGTTCTGCCGCAGGCGTGCCAAGAAGCGGGGCAAGGACGTGGTTGCGGAGCTACCTGATGGCATCGTTGCCGTGAAGTTCGGTCATCTCTGGCGCGTGCGGTTCCCGGTCTGATAGACGTCGGGGTCCGCGCGCGTTTGCCCAAGGAGGACACCCCATGGTCAAGCGCACCACAAGGGCCGGCAAGGCCCACTTGGTCATTGACTTTCGATTCACAGATTCAGCAGGCAAGCGTGCGCGATACCGCCGCGATGCCGAAGTGCAGACCCTCGACGCGGCACGGCGCGAAGAGCAGGAGCTGCTCGAGCTGGCCCGCACTACCGGCAGCCCCGAACGTGAGGCGAGAGCCTTCCCGACGTTCGACACGTTCGTGAAGCAGTGGCAGGCGCTCTACCTGCCTCGCTACCGGCCGAGCACCCGCGAGCGGTACACCGCGATGCTTGGGCAAGGGTTGCTCGAGCACTTCGGGTCGCTCACCCTCGACCGCATCGG
>DONB01000062.1 GCA_003510325.1 Thiobacillus sp.
TGGTTGTCCATCACGTCGAAGTGGACGATATCGGCGCCGGAGGCGAGCACGTTGTCGACTTCCTCGCCCAACTTGGCGAAGTTGGCGGACAGGATGGACGGGGCGATGCGGTAAGTCATGGGAAGCTCCGGGAATTTTGGGAAAACCCGGCCATTTTAACTTAAGTCCGCCACCGCATTGCGTTACACTCAATGCATTCCATCCCGTCGAGCAATCCCGTGGCCGAAGGCAAGAAATACCATATCAGCATCAGCGTCAATACGACGTATCTGGCCGAGCAGAGCGATCCCGCTTCGGAACGCTACGTGTTCGCCTACACCATCACCATCTCCAACACCGGCACCGTGGCGGCGCAGCTGATCTCGCGCCACTGGATCATCACCGACGCCGAGAACGTCACCCAGGAAGTCAAGGGACTCGGCGTGGTCGGCGAACAGCCGCTGCTGCGGCCGGGCGAGAGCTTCGAGTACACCAGCGGCACGGCGATGGCGACGCCGGTCGGCACCATGCGCGGCACCTACCAGATGGTGGCGGAAGACGGCAACAAGTTCGACGCCGAGATTCCCCAGTTCACCCTGTCGATGCCCCGGGTCCTGCATTAAATCCGGCGTTCCGTACCAATTCTATGGAGGGCGCAGAACGGCCGCTCGTCCCGCTTGAATCCCGTTCCCTGCCACGCGCGCCTGGCGCTTATTTTTTCATCGTCCACCACACGATGAACACGAACAGCCCCAGCGCAACCCCGGCCTCGAGCAACAGCCACCCCAGTCCCTGACTCTCCATTAAATCGGTTTCTCCATTGTTATACTCGGTGGTGTTTCGATCCGAGTCATCTTCACCCGTGATGCTTTTACGCGCAAGCCCGTGGCTGTTCGCCCTGCTGTTGTCAGCCTGCGCGGTGCGTCCGCCCGCGGAGCCTCCGACGCCCGTGCCGGCGCCGACCCCCGCGCCTCCGCCGCTACGCCTACCCACCCCGGCAGCGGCCTACCCCACGCTCAAACCGATGGACTGGAGCGCCGTGGCCTTCTGGCAGGGCGATGCGGCAAGCGAAGCCTGGGGCGCCTTCCTGCAAAGCTGCAGCACGCTCATCAAGCGCAGTGCCTGGCAGGCGATCTGTGCTGACGCCACCTCGATGGCTGCGCCTGACGACGCCGCCGCACGCGCCTTTTTCGAACGGCATTTCCAGCCGTATCAGGCCACGCAGGAAGACGGCAGCGACGAGGGCATGGTCACCGGCTATTACGAACCCCTGCTGAAAGGCGACCGCGTGCGCAGCGAACGCGCGCGCTTCCCGCTCTATGCCGCGCCCGACGATCTCGTCACGGTGGATCTGGCAAGCGTCTATCCCGAACTGAAAAACCTGCGCCTGCGCGGCAAGCTGGTCGGCAACAAGCTGGTGCCCTACCCCACCCGCAAGGAAATCGACGCGGCGACCCGCGACAATGGCCTCGGCAAGGTCAACGGCTTCAGAGGCAAGCCCATCGCCTGGGCCGAAGACCCGGTCGATCTCTTCTTCCTGCAGATCCAAGGCTCGGGCCGCATCGAACTGCCCGACGGTTCGCATATGCGCGTCGGCTACGCCGACCAGAACGGCCATCCCTATCAGTCGATCGGCAAGCTGCTGGTCGAGCGCGGCGAGCTGAAACTCGAACAGGCGTCGATGCAGGGCATCAAGGACTGGGGCGCGCAAAATCCAGACAAGCTGCCCGAACTGCTCGCGGCCAATCCGAGCTACGTGTTCTTCCGCGAACTGTCCAACGGGCTGACCGGGCCGCTCGGCGCGCTCGGCGTGCCGCTCACCGGCGGCCGTTCGATCGCCGTCGACCCACGCTTCATCCCGCTCTTTCCGCCGGTTTTCCTCGCCACCACCCAGCCCAATTCTCCTGAACCGCTGAACCGGCTGGTGATGGCGCAGGATACCGGCGGCGCCATCCGCGGCGGGGTGCGCGCCGACTTCTTCTGGGGTTTCGGCGATGCGGCAGGCGAACTCGCCGGCCGCATGAAGCAGCGCGGCCGCATGTGGGTGCTGCTGCCGAAGGACTATCCGCTGAGCACCGTTCGCCGCTGAACCGCGGGACAAGACTTTCCTGCAGCGCCCACCCTACCGCTTGACCTTCCCGCCATGGGAAGCCCAACGCTCCTTCTCACGGTCGATTTGACCGGGAATCCAGGAGACCACCATGTATCAATTCCAGGTAGACGGCATGGGCTGCAGCCGCTGCGTCAACAAGATCACCCAGGCCATTCAGGCACATGACCCGACCGCCGTCGTGCAGGCCGACCTCGACGCTGGCCGGATCAGCGTCGCAACCGACGCGCCGGCCGATGTCGTCTGCGAAATCGTGGCGAAACTCGGCTATCGCGTCCGGCAGTCGGGTTGACGCACTCGCCCCCTGCTTCGTGCAGGGAACTTGAATGCCGCGCTTGACTCTCCCATGATGGGAAGGTTTACGTTGTCTGCATCCGCATCGACAAGGAGTATCGACATGACCCCCACCCTCTCGGTAGGCATCCATGGCATGACCTGCGCAAGCTGCGCCACGCGGGTGGAGAAAGTGCTGAAACAGCTGCCCGGCGTGACCGACGCCACGGTGAATCTGGCCATGGAAACCGCGACGGTTTCCGGCGACGCCGATCTCGCGTCGGGGC
>DONB01000155.1:0-4204 GCA_003510325.1 Thiobacillus sp.
TCTTCTTTCGTCATCCTCCGGCAAGCCGCGCAGCGGCGCAGACCGGGGGACCCAGCGGCGCGCGAGAGCGCGAACCTGCCGCACACGCCGACCTGCCCGTTGAGGCGCTGGCGCGCCGCCCTGCGGGCTTTCGCCTTCGCTTCGCTACGGCGCCGCTGGGTCCCCCGGTCGCTCCTGCGGAGCGCCGGAGGATGACGAAAGAGGAGAAGGGCAGGCATCACCCGAACTCCACCAGCACGTCATCCGCCGCCACCGGATCCCCGTCCTTGGCCCCCACGGCCTTCACCACCCCGTCGCGCTCGGCCTTGAGGATGTTCTGCATCTTCATCGCCTCGATGATCGCCACCGTCTCCCCGGTCTTGACCTCCTGGCCGACCACGACCGGGATCGACACCACCAGCCCCGGCATCGGCGACAGCACCATCTTCGAGGTGTCCGCCACCGCCTTCTCCGGCAGGCGCGCATACAGTTCGGCGACATGCGGCCGCAGCACCCGCACCCGCGCCCGCACCGCCCGGTGGCGGATGTCGAAGCCGTCGGCGACGCGCTTGACCTCGGCGGTGAAGGGCTCGCCGTCCAGCTCGGCCTTGAACTGGGCCAGGCCGGGCCGCCAGTCGATGTCCGACAGGCGGATGTCGCCCCCGCCCGTCAGGGTCAGGATCATCTCCTCGTCCTCGTCATAGGACAGGCCGACGCCGTGCGGGGTCTTGTCGATCATCACGATCCAGTCGGTGCGGTCCGACGGGTCGCCGTCCTGTTCGGCGATGACCTCGTGCATGGCCAGGGCCGAGGCGATCAGGATCCGCTCCTGCTCCACCGTCGGGCGCAGGCCGTGGAAGCCGTCCGGGAATTCGTCCTTGATATAGCTGGTCGACAGTTCGCCCGACTTGAACCGGTCCTGGTCCATCACCGCCGCCAGGAAGGGCACATTATGCCCCAGGCCCGACAGGTGGGTGTCCTCCAACGCCCGAGCCATGCCCGTCACCGCGTCCTTGCGCGTCTCGCCCCAGGCGCACAGTTTGGCGATCATCGGGTCGTAGAACATGCTGATCTCGTCGCCCTCGCGGACGCCGGAATCGTTGCGGACCGTATAATCCCCCTGATCGCCCTCTTCCGGCTGCTCGTAGCGGACCAGCCGCCCGATGGACGGCAGAAAGCCGCGATACGGGTCCTCGGCGTAAATCCGGCTCTCGATGGCCCAGCCGTCGATCTTCAGGTCCTTCTGCTCGAAGGCCAGTTTTTCACCCCAGGCCGAACGGATCATCTGTTCGACCAGATCGACCCCGGTGATCAGCTCCGTCACCGGATGCTCGACCTGCAGCCGGGTGTTCATCTCCAGGAAGAAGAAGCTCTTGTCCTGACCGGCCACGAACTCGACCGTGCCGGCGCTGTCATAGTTGACCGCCTGGGCCAGGGCGACGGCCTGCGCCCCCATGGCGGCGCGGGTGGCCTCGTCCAGCAGGGGCGAGGGCGCCTCCTCGATGACCTTCTGGTTGCGGCGCTGGATCGAGCAGTCGCGCTCGAACAGGTGCACAGTGTTGCCGAACGAATCGGCGAGGATCTGCGCCTCGATATGCTTGGGTTCGACGATGCACTTTTCCAGGAAGACTTCAGCGCTGCCGAAGGCCTTGGTCGCTTCGGAAATCACTCGCGGAAAGGCCGATTCCAGCTCTGCCTGCGAGTTGCAGCGACGAATGCCACGACCGCCACCACCGGAGGTGGCCTTGAGCATCACCGGATAGCCGATACGCTCGGCTTCGCGCAGCGCCTCGGCAAGATCGGCGACGTTGCCCTCGGTGCCCGGCGTGACCGGCACGCCGGCCTTGATCATGCTGCGCCGCGCTTCGGTCTTGTCGCCCATGCGGCGGATGACGTCCGGCGAAGGGCCGATGAAGCGGATGCCGCGGCGCGCGCAAATGGTCGCCAGGTCGGGATTTTCGGACAGGAAACCGTAGCCCGGATGCAGCGCGTCGCAGCCCGATGCGGCCGCCAGATTGACCAGCGTGTGCGCGTTCAGGTAGCCCAGAATCGGGTCCTTGCCGATGTGGTAGGCCTCGTCGGCTTTCTTGACGTGGAGCGCGTGGCGGTCGGCGTCGGTGTAGATGGCGACCGACTTGATGCCCAGCTCGGCACAGGCGCGCACGATGCGGACGGCGATCTCACCGCGGTTGGCAACCAGTATCTTCTTAATCATGGTTACCGTTTCTTTGACAAAAATAACGCGAAATCATATCATTGCGGGCTAATGTTTAACCGGGTGCGTCGTCATGCTTCAGGCTGTTGAGGTCGATCCATGGCGTTTTTGCAGGGATGGACAGTCCTGGGAGACGCGGTCGGAAGTGGCTGAATTCCCGCGTCTTGCCCATGAATTTACGCAAGGCACGCTGTTCTGTCGAGTCGTCGGGCGTAAGGATCAGCGGGGCAGCCTGTCCCTGCGGCTGGCGATAAGCGGCGAAGTGGGCCTGACCTGCCAACGCTGCCTGGGCAGCATGCCGTATACGGTCGAGCTTGAGCGTACGCTGTACCTGGCGCGCAACGAGGCTGAGATGGAAAGGCTGGATGCGTTGCCTGACAGCGATGCGATCCAGGCGGGCGAGACCTTGAGTCTCGTCGAACTGGTTGAGGATGAAGTGTTGCTGAGTTTGCCGCTGGCGGCGATGCACGCAGAAGGTGAATGCCCCGATACCGGGGTGCACGAAATTTTTAAGGAGTAAGAAATGGCAGTCCAGCAGAACAAGAAATCCCCGTCCAAGCGCGGCATGCACCGCTCGCACGACTTCCTGACCAACCCGCCGCTGGCCGTCGAGCCGACCACGGGTGAAGCCCATCTGCGCCACCATATCAGCCCCAACGGCTTTTATCGTGGCCGCAAGGTCGTCAAGGCCAAAGGCGAATAATTCCCTGAGCGCCAGAGCTTGATCGCGCTGGAGTGTGTTGACTCCGGCCTGGCGCGTTCAACTCAGCCAATGATTCCGGCTGTATGAGAAACATCACAGTCGCCATTGATGTCATGGGGGGCGACCACGGCCCCCATGTCACGGTTCCGGCGGCGATCCGCTGTCTTGCGCGTCATCCCGACCTGAATGTCATTCTGGTCGGGCCGCAGGATATCGTCGAAGCCGAGCTCAAGGCGCGTCGTACCAAGCCGGGCCCGCGTCTCATCGTTCGCCACGCCAGCCAGGTGGTGGCGATGGACGAGGCGCCCGCGCTGGCGCTGCGCGGCAAAAAGGATTCCTCGATGCGGGTAGCCATCGACCTCGTCAAGTCCGGCGAGGCCGACGCCTGCGTGTCGGCCGGCAACACCGGCGCCCTGATGGCGACCGCGCGTTTCGTGCTGAAAACCCTGCCCGGCATCGACCGCCCCGCGATTGCCGCGGTGATGCCGACGGTCAAGGGGCACGCGCTGGTGCTCGACATGGGCGCCAACGTCGACTGCACCGCCGAGCACCTGCTGCAGTTCGGCATCATGGGCGCGATGCTGGTGTCGGCGGTCGAACACAAGTCGAACCCGAGCGTCGGGTTGCTGAACATCGGCGAGGAAGACATCAAGGGCAACGAAATGGTGAAGCAGGCCGCCGAACTGCTGCGCGGCAGCCACCTCAATTTCTACGGCAACGTCGAAGGCAACGATATTTTTCTCGGTACCACCGACGTGGTGGTGTGCGACGGTTTTGTCGGCAACGTCACCCTGAAGGCGTCCGAAGGCCTGGCCAAGATGATATCCACCACGCTCAAGGCCGAATTCAAGCGCAATCTCCTGACCCGCATCGCCGGCCTGATCGCCTTGCCGGTGCTGAATGCTTTCAAGCGGCGGCTCGATCCGCGTCGCTACAACGGCGCCAGGCTGCTGGGACTCAAGGGGGTGGTGGTGAAAAGCCATGGCTCGGCCGACCTCTATGCGTTCGAGCACGCGATCGAAACCGCCACGGACGAAGTCCGCAACAATGTGCTGAAGCGCATCACCGACCAGATCCAACTTATTCAACGGGTAGCCGCTTGACCTATTCCCGCATTCTTGGCACCGGCAGCTATCTGCCTGAGCGCATTCTCACCAACGCCGATCTTGAAAAGCTGGTCGACACCAACGATCAGTGGATCGTCGAACGTACCGGCATCCGTGAACGCCATATCGCCGCCGAAGGCGAGTTCACCAGCGACCTTGCCACGGCAGCGGCGCGCGCCGCGCTCGATGCGGCGGGCCTGG
>DONB01000155.1:4269-4543 GCA_003510325.1 Thiobacillus sp.
GCGCCGGCGCCGTGGTGCTGGGCGCATCGGCCGAGCCCGGCATCATCGCCACCCACATCCATGCCGACGGCCGCCACAAGGAACTGCTGCGCACCACCACCGGCGCTTCGACCGGCATGCACGAACCCGCATTGATGCGGATGGAAGGCAACGCCGTGTTCAAGATGGCCGTCAACACGCTCGACCGCATCGTCGACGAGACGCTGGAAGCCAACGGGCTCTCGAAGTCCGACATCGACTGGCTGGTGCCGCACCAGGCCAACATCCGCATCAT
>DONB01000026.1 GCA_003510325.1 Thiobacillus sp.
TTCGCTGCGCTCGCAATGACGGCGCCACAAGCCTCAGGCCAACGTCTCCAACGGCTTCGGCTCCCCAATCAAATACCCCTGCACACAATCCACCCCCATCTCCCCCAGCTTCGCCAGCGTCTCCGCATCCTCCACAAACCCCGCCACCGTCCTGATCTCCAGGAAGCTCCCGGTCTCCAGAATCGAGCGCACCAGCGCCTCGTCGATCATGCTGGTGCCGACCTCGCGCACCAGCGCGCGGTCGATCTTCAGGTAATCCAGCTTCATGCTCTTCAGGCTGGTATAGGAACTGGTGCCGGCGCCGAATTCGTCGAGCGTGAAGCGGCAGCCATGACGCTGCAGCTGGCGCATGAACAGCTGGGTCTGGGCGTGTCCGTCGACGGCGTCGGCCTCGCTGATCTCGAAGATGAGCTTGTCGCAAGGGATGTCGCCGCGCGCCAGGTCGGCCAGCAGCAGCTTGAGGAACAGCGGGTTGGTGACCGACTGGCCGGAGAGGTTGATCGACAGGCCGCCGAGCAAGGCGNNGGTGCGACCTTCTCGGGATGCGCGCGCATCCACTGCAATACGCTCTTCACTACCCAGCGGTCGATTTCGGTGATGCGCTGCAGTCGTTCGGCGATGGCGATCAGGTCGCGGGTGGCGATGTTGCGCTCGTTGCGGGTGACGGGATGCAGCAGCACTTCGTAATACAGCGGCGTGCGTGCGGCGTCGGACACTGCGACGACCGGCTGGCAGTTCAGGCTGAGCTGGTTGTGGGCGAGGATGTCAGTCAGTACGTGCGCCCATTCGGCCAGTGCCAGCACGCCGCCGGTGTCGGCCTGGCTGTCGTACGAAACGACCGGGACCCCGGATTCGCGCGCACGGGCGCAGGCGGCGTTGGCGTTGTCGTAATAGGCTTCGGGGCTGGGGCAGTCGTTCGCCCACATCAGGCCGGCTGCAGCCTGCACGCGGTAGCGGGTGCCGTTGATTTCCTGTGGCTGGGAGGTCAATGCCTGCAGCAGCGCCGAGGTTTGCGCTTCCGCCGAGGCACGCCCGGCCGCTTCGATCCAGAACGCAATGCCGGATTCGCCCGCACGCGCCAGCAAGGCATTGGACGGCAGCAGCGTGGGCAGAATCTGCGCGTATTCGCGCAGGATGGGTGTGCGGATTTCGGTGCCCACGGCTTCGCCGGCGGGATTGCAGATGTCGAGCTGGGCCACGCCGATCGCATAGCCGCCGTCGCTCGACGGGCTGCGCAGCCAGTTGCGGCGGATGGCGCGGAAGAAGCTCCTGCGGTTGGCGAGCCCGGTGGCGGGGTCGTGCGAGGCCTGCCACAGGAGGTCGCGCTGCATCTTCTGGATCATCGCGCTGTAGGAGCGATCCATCAGCGGCAGCTCCAGGTCTTCGGTCCACTGGGCCTCGCCGGCCTCCAGCGACTGCAGCAGATTGTCGCGCTTGAGGTCGAGCTTCTTGATGCCGCGGTAGTTGGCGAACACGTATACCGGCGGCTGGTCGCCGATCCAGATCAGGTTGAGCGGCGTGTCGAGCGACTTGAACTGCAGCCAGTCGCCGACGCGCAGGCGCTCGGCCAGATTGTCCTGCGCCTCGGTCAGCGGTTCGCTGGCGGCATCGGTGAGGCGGGCGGCGACAGGGGTGTGCGGATGCTGCGACTTGTCCTCGTCGAACAGGGCGGAGGCGAGCTGGTCGACGATGCGGTCCTGCGCGAACTTGTCGGCGCATACCTGGGTGAGCGCCTGGTCGATGCGCTGCAGCAGCGTTTGGATTTCGGCAGGGGCGGGAGCGGCCTGTTCCGGATCCAGTCCGGCGCACAGCTGCTCCAGCACCTGCCAGGCTTCGCGGGCTTCGTCGCTGTCGACGCCGTGGCGCATCTCGGCCATCAGCAGCACGTTGCGCCAGCCGCCGTTCAGCAGTTCGATCACCGCATTGGGAATCGGCCGTTCGTCCAGCCGCGCCAACAGTTCGCGCAGGATGCGCTGCTTGACGACCTCGGCGCGCTGGCGGCCCTCGCACATTTCCTGCAGGCGGAACACGCGTGCGGCGCGCTCGTTCAGTAGCGGCTTCACCACGCGTTCGAGCTGGGTGCGCGCTTCGTCGAATACCCCGGGATTCTTGTCGGCTTCGGCGTTGATGCGATCGGTCCAGCGGCTCATCAGCCGCAGCAGGCGCGCATCGGTGATCTTGCCGTCGTCGCCCGCCACCATGCTGATGCGGTCGAGCGTGTTGAGAACCTTGTGCGCCGGATGGGCCGGCGAGTTGAGGAATTGCGGATCGGACATCGCCAGCTTGATGAGACTGGTTTCCAGTTGCTGGAAGAACGGCCGCATGCCCTCGCTGACCGACTTCTCGGCATGCATGGTGTCGAACAGCGCGCCGAACATGTCGACCGAGCGCTGCATTTCCTGGGTGACGGCGGGCGGCAGCGCGCCGGCGCTCGCCAGCCGCTGCAGGACCGGCGAATGCGCCACGCCGGGTGCGCCTGCCATCATGGTCGGGTTGCCCGACGGCAGCGCCGCGCCGCCACCGATTCCGGCGGCGCCCTGCGGCGCATGTCCCGGCATGGCGCCGGCGGGGGGCGGCGCGGCGCCCATCGGTGCTGCAGCCGGCTGGCCGCGGAAAAAGTCCAGCAGCGAGCCGGTCAGCCGGCCGAGGGTACCGGGTGAGGGCGCAACGGCCGGCGCAGGGACTTCGGCCTGGGCGAGTTCCTCGGCAGCGGGCGCGGGCCGGGCAGCTTGCTGCGGCTGCACGGCCGGGTGCGTCTGCTGTTCGGTTTCGGCTTTCGAGACCGGCAGCAGCGCCAGCAGTTCGGCATACAGCGGGGCAAGCTGCTCGGACAGGACGTCGCGCAGCGTGGCGTACGCCACTTGACGCGCACGCGCCAGCACCGGCACATCCTGCAGCGCGCTGCGGTAGGCATGGCCGATGACGGCGGGGCCGAAGGGGTTGTTGCTGTGGTCGCAGGCAAAGCCGAACAGTTGCCCGATGCGCGGCTCGATGTCGGCGAGCTGCTCGCGGAACTGTTCTTCCAGCTTGTGGGCTTCGGACGAGGTGGCGAGCCAGTCCTCGAAATCCAGTTCGTCGACCAGAGCCAGCCCGCCGTCCATGGTGTCGCGGGTGGCCTGGGTCTGCACCGGGCGCGCCTGCTTCAGCGCATCCAGAACCTGCTGCACGAAGCGGGTTTGCACGGCGGCCGCGTGATTGCCGAATTCGTGCGCGGCGGCCAGCAGTCCGCTGTGTTCGGCGATGCCGGACGCATGCAGGGCGCTTGCGTTGAGCTTGTCGCCCAGCACGCGCATGATTTCGTCGTGCACCTGGAGCAGGGTTTCGCTGAGCAGGGTGGTGCTGGCTTCGCGCAGCTGCGGGTGTGCGCTGGAGGTGGGCAGGGCGGCCAGCTTTTGCCGGTGTTCGGCCATGCGCAGTTTTTGCAGCGCACGCAGCGCGTCGACCGGCTGGCTGACGAAGGCGACGCCGACGCCGAGCGGGCTCAGGCGGGTGAGCCGGGCGGGCACGCGGAAGGTCTGGGTGGCGCTGAGCGATGCCGGGCTGAAGACGATTTCCGCTGCGGCGTCGGCGCGCTTGGCGAGCGAGGCGATCGCCGCCTCCGGGTTGGTGAATTTGAGGAACAGTCCGCCGAAACAGAAGTCGCGGATTTCGCAGGCGATTTCGGGATGTCCGGGCTGCGTGATGATGGCTGCCTGCGNNGCGTCGCAATTCCTGGCCGGCGTGTTGGTTGTCTGTCGCGTTAGCCATCATTTCCACACTATCCCCCTGATTTTCCCTGTTGACTCAATACAGCGTAACGGTCGCGCTGTCCAGATTCGCGACAAATCGCCTCCTCTGGCGGGCGCTTGGCGGGATCCGCCTGATTTTGGTAGACTGCCATGCATGATTCGTGCCGCAACGTTCTTTTTTAGCCGCTTTTATCCCACGCCGCAGGCGGTCGGGAGGCGCTGAGACGAGCAGCAACGCCTTGACGAAACCGCCAGCCCCTGGCGGTTTTTTTGTTTAGGAAGCCGCCGCAGCCAAGCACACAACCCGGAGCCTGAACATGACTGCTACCCGAACCGACGACACCCGCATCGAGCAAAGCGGCGAACTGCTTGCCCCGATGCAGATCATGCGCGAACTGCGCGCGAACGAAACCGTGCACGCGCACGTGGCGCATGCGCGCAGCGCCATTCACGACGTGTTGCGCGGCGCGGACGACCGCATGTTCATCGTCGTCGGCCCGTGTTCGATCCACGACCCGGCGGCGGCGATCGACTATGCGAAGAAGCTGAAGCCGCTGGCCGACGAGCTCGCGCACGAGCTCATCATCGTGATGCGGGTGTATTTCGAGAAGCCGCGCACNNGGACGAGAGTTTCGACATCAACGAAGGCCTGCGGCTGTCGCGCAAATTGTTGCTGGACATCAACGAAATCGGCCTGCCATGCGCGACCGAATTCCTCGATCTGATCTCGCCGCAATACATCGCCGACCTGGTGAGCTGGGGCGCGATCGGCGCGCGCACCACCGAATCGCAGTCGCACCGCCAGCTGGCGTCCGGCCTGTCCTGCCCGGTGGGGTTCAAGAACGGTTCCGACG
>DONB01000129.1 GCA_003510325.1 Thiobacillus sp.
GTAACGCAGGGCATTCTCCAGCAGGTTGGCGAGTATGCGGCGCAAGGCGCCGGCGGGCGCCGCCAGCGTCACATCGGCCGCCTCGATCTGCACCCGCTCCGCCGCGCCCGGGGTCGTGCGCACCAGATCGGCCAGCAACTCGCGTACCGCCACCGGCTGGGCCGCTTCATGGCCGAAGCCGCGTGCCAGCGTCAGCACGTCGGCGATCAGGCGGTCCATGGCCTCGATGTCGCCCTCCACCTGCGCCGCCAGTTCCGCGCTCGGCTTCTTCACCAGCATTTCCACCGCCAGCCGCAGCCGTGCCAGCGGCNNAGCGGCGTGCGCAGGTCGTGCGACACGCCGGCCAGCAGCAGGGTGCGGGCGGCCAGCAAATCCTCCACCTGCTTCGCCATCTCGTTGAAGCGACGGCTCAGCGCCGCGATCTCGCGCGGCCCGGTTTCGGGCAGACGCTCCGGCGTCTGCCCGCGTCCCAGCGAGGTGGCCGCCGCCTGCAACCGCTGCAGCGGGCGGGTGGCGCGGCGCGCCAGCCACCAGGCTGCTAGCAGGGTCAGCAGCGCGCCCCCGGCCAGCGAGGCCAGCAGGGCATGGATCGGGCGTGGCCCGATGCGGCTATGCGGAAATCCCACCGAGAGGTGCCGGCTGCCTGCCGGCAGCGACACCCAGAACCAGGGTTCCCCCTGGATGGCCTCGCGCGAAGTCGCCACCGGCTCGCCCGCGCGTGCACTCAGCGACGCCACCAGAAAGTGCAGATAGGGCTCCCGCCATGAAGGGGGCTGGGCATCCTGGGGGGGCTCGGCGCGCAGCGCCAGCCCGTGCGAACGCGCCAGTTCGATTTCAAAGGCGGGACGGGTGACGGGCGGCAGTTCACTCCAGGTCTGCGCCGACAGGGCCATCAGGCCGGCCAGATCGTCCGCCGAGCGGCGCGCCATCGGCAGCATCAGGAAATAGGTGACGGCGCTGGCCACCAGCAGTTCGAAGGCGAGGAAGAACACCACCAGCAGCAGTGCATTCTGCTGCGTCAAACTCAGGCGCGACGACAGCCTCACGCCTCGCCGCCGCGCGGATTGAACAGGTAGCCCTCGCCGCGCACGGTGCGGATGTAGACCGGTTCGCCGGAATTCGGCTCGATCTTGCGGCGCAGCCGGGTGACACGGGTGTCGACGCTGCGGTCGAACGGATCGCGTTCGTAGCCTTTCAGCATGTCGATCAGGGTGTCGCGCGACAGCACCCGCAGCGGATGCTCGACGAAAATGCGCAGCAGCGCGAACTCGGCGGTCGACAGTTTCACTTCGACGCCGCCGCGGGTGAGCCGGTGACTGGCGACATCCAACTGGAACGGCCCGAATGACGGCAGCGCAGTTTGCACAGAGGATTCGTCGGAGCCCTGGCTGCGACGCAGCAAGGCCCGCAGCCGGGCCAGCAGTTCGCGCGGACTGAACGGTTTCGCCAGGTAGTCGTCGGCCCCCATTTCCAGCCCGACCACGCGGTCGATTTCCTCGCCGCGCGCCGACAGCATCAGGATGGGCACGTTCGACCGGCTGCGCAGTCGCCGCGCCAGCGACAAGCCATCCTCGCCGGGCATCATCAGATCGAGCACGATGGCATCCGGCATTCCGCGCTCAAGTGCCTGCCACATCGCCTCGCCGTCCATCGCCGTCTCCACCGCAAATCCGCTGTCGCCCAGATAGGCTTCCAGCAGGGTCCGCAGCCCCGGATCGTCGTCCACCACCAGTATGCGTGCCGTGCCATGCTCGATCATGCCGCACCTCGGTCTGCGCTAGGGAAAAGGGATGGTTTCATTTGGTGGCACATGGCGCTGGCAAGGGGCTCACGATTGCGTTGTCCAGGGGGAAGCGGCGCGCCATCCGCATGCATGCAGCGATGACGAACCACCCGGCGCCGGTTATCCTACTCCAGGACCGGGCCATTCATGCCGGCCTGTCACAATCGGACACACACTGGCACGCAGCGCCATCTACCCGACATCGCGCAGCGACACATCCGGCCCAGAATGCATTCAACCGCAATCCCGCGGCCTCAATCGATACCCGAGCCCGAACATGAACCTGTCACGCCTGAACCTGATCCTGATCCCGTCCGTCCTGGCCTTGGCCTTGCCGGCTTGGGCCGAGGCGCGCCAGGACAATGTGAAATCCCCGCAGCCACGTCCCCTCAACCTGTCCTTGCCGCAAGACCTGCCGCCCCTCCCGGGCACCGCGCAGGTCGACGAGACCGTTCAGCGCAACCTGACCGCACCCGCGCCGGTTCCTCAAAGCGGCACACCGGGGCCGGCGCAGTTGCGCTACGGCACCGGCTATGAGCATCGCCATCAGGAGATGAGCGGCGCGCCGGCGGGTGCTGGTGCTGGTGCTGGTGCTGGACGCCGGGGTCGGTAATCGCAATCCCCAAGGAGTTCAATGATGAAATCGCTGAAAATCATCCCCCTCGTCCTGCTTGCCGCCAGTCTTGCCAGTGGGGCGGTCCATGCAAAAGGCGGCAACGGCGGCATGGGGGGCGGCATGGGAATGGGCAATGGCAGCATGACCCAGCCCGACCCGACGCAGCGCAAGGAAACGCGCACCCAGAGCCGCGAAGAAAAACGCATTCAGAAGCGCGACGGCACCCATGCCGGCGATGCGCAGCACATCCGCGACCGCGATCAGATCCGTAACGAAACCCGCGAACAGGTTCGCAGCGAAGGCGCTCCATCCGCCGGTCAATAGACCCACGGCCGGCGCCAGACCATGTGACCTGACAAGCAGGACACCGCAACGCGTCCTGCTTGCCGTCCTCCACGATGGTCGCATGGTTTTTCCGGCACCCGCCAGGCGCGCTAGAATGCGGCTTTGATTCCTGCACGCCCTTACATGACTGTCACCATCAAAACCGGCGCCGAGATCGACGGCATGCGCATTGCCGGCCGGCTCGCCTCGGAAGTGCTCGACTACATCACGCCCTTCGTCAAGCCCGGCGTCACCACCGGCGAGCTCGACCGCCTGTGCCACGACTACATGGTCAAGGTGCAGGGTACCGTCCCGGCGCCGCTGAACTACGCGCCGAACGGCCATACGCCTTATCCCAAATCGATCTGCACGTCGGTCAACAACCAGGTGTGCCATGGCGTGCCGGGCGACAAGGTGCTGAAGAACGGCGACATCGTCAACCTCGACATCACCGTGATCAAGGACGGCTGGCACGGCGACACCAGCCGCATGTTCGCGGTGGGCGAAGCGTCGATCCAGGCCAAACGCCTGATACAGATCACCTACGAAGCGATGTGGGTCGGCATCGACCACGTCAAGCCTGGCGCACGGCTGGGCGACATCGGCCACGCCATCCAGCGCTTTGCCGAAAATCATGGCTACAGCGTGGTGCGTGAATTCTGCGGCCACGGCATCGGCAGGAATTTCCACGAAGATCCGCAGGTGCTGCACTACGGCAAGTCCGGCACCGGCCTGGTGCTGGAACCGGGCATGACCTTCACCATCGAGCCGATGATCAATGCCGGCAAGCGCGACATCCGCCAGATGCCGGACGGCTGGACCATCGTCACCAAGGACCGC
>DONB01000277.1 GCA_003510325.1 Thiobacillus sp.
GGGCGCCGCTGGCGATCTGCGTGCCCCAGCCAAGCAGGATCACCCAGGCGAATGGACGTGCGATTTCCGGCCTGAAGGCGGGCCAAAGCACGAACACCGCCCCGCCCAGCACCGCCGCCGCACCGAAGTTATGCACGACCTGGGTCAGTGCATAGGCGAGGTTTTCCGACCACACGGCCTACTTCACCGTGACCTGCACGCACTGCTCGATGCCGACGGGCACGTGGGCCTTGTTCACCACCTTGACGCAGATGTCGCGCTTGCCGGGTGACAGGGTTTCCAGCATATAGCTGCCCTTGAGCTTGCGCAGTATTCCGGTTTCCTTGCCGTCGACGTAGACATGGACGTGATCCCCACGCGGACCGGGATCCACGTCATAGACCAGCGTGTTCTCGCTCATCGCGTCGAGGGTGGCGCCGCTTGCCGGCGACGTGATCCGCACCTTGCCCTGACCGAGGGCGGTCAACGGAAAGGCCAGCAGGATCCCGAGTGCGAGCGGGGCAAAATAAGGTTTGGCGTTCATGACGATCTCCTCCACGGGNNCCCCGAGCCAGGCCCGGGTGAACTGATTGCGCGCGGTTTCAGCCGCACCCTGCCTGCCGAGACGCTGGTAGGTCATCGCCAGACCGTGCAGCGCCCAGCCGTTGTTGGCCGCGCGCAGCAGGCTCTGACGGAATACCGTCTCGGCTTCGTCCAGCTTGCCGGCGGCCAGCAGCACCGCCCCCAGCGACTGGCGCACCGGGTAATACCAGTAGGGCGGCTCCGAGTAGGCGAGCTTGTCCTCCAGCGCCACCGCCTGCTCGAACTCGGCGCGCGCCTGCGTCCAGTCGCCGGCCGCCTGCGCGATGCGCCCCAGCATCACGTGCTGCGCCAGCGCGATCACGTCCGGCGCGGGCACGCCGGCCTCGACCAGCCCGGAAAAGTCGGTGCCTTGCGCCAGACGCCGCAGGGCGGCCACCTCGGCCCGCGCGGCGGCCGGCTCGCCGCGCCACGCATGCGCCACGCCGCGCGCGTAGTGCCACATGGCCTTGACGTAGGGCAGTTCGTTGCCCGGGTCGGGCAGCGCAAGCGTGGTGGCGGGCTCGCTGAACTGCGCGTGCACGAAGTAGGGCGCCACCAGGATCGGCTGCACCCAGGCGATGCTGCGCCCGGCGTCCTCGCTGACCACGCGCGCGAGCTTCTCCGCTGCCCCCACTGCGCTTGCGCCGTCGCCCGCCATCTGCGCCGACGTCATCAGCGAATGGATGTTGTGCGGGTAGTAGGCCAGCGGGTAGATGCCCTCGGGCCGGGTCGTGGCGAGGTAGGCCTCGTCTGCCGCCACCGCGCGGCGGTTGGCCTCGATGGCGTCCTTGTATTGGCCCACGCGGTAGTAGATGTGAAACGGCATGTGCACCAGATGGCCCGCGCCGGGCATCTGGCTGCCGAGCCGGTCGGCGTAGGGCAGGGCGCGACGGGGATCGGTGGAGGCTTCCACCATGTGGATGTAGTAGTGGATGGCGCCGGGATGGTCGGGCTGGCGCCGCAGCACGTTTTCCAGCGTCGCGAGGATCTCGGCCGTGCGCCCCTTGGGCCGCGCGCCGGCCGCCTCCCAGTAATCCCAGGGCGACAGGTTCATCAAGGCTTCGACATGCAGCAGCGTGATCTGCGCATCGTCCGGATAGCGCGCTGCCGTCTTGCCCATGGCCTCCGCATAGGCCGCATTGAGCGCGGCACGGTCGGCCTTGGGGTCGCTGGCATAGCGGCGGGCGAGTGCCGCGATCAGGTCGCGTTCGCGGGCGCTGGCCTTGCCTGCCGCTGCCTGCGCCCGCGCGATCGCAGCCAGCGCCGGGGCGTTGGCCGCGGCGTCCATCGGCGCATTGATGTTGGGGCCCAGCACCAGCGCCTCGCCCCAGTGGCACATGGCGCATTGCGGATCCAGGCTTTGCGCCTGGCGGAACGCCCGCGCCGCCTCGGCGTGGTTGAAGGCATAGGCCAGCCTCAGTCCCTGGTCGAAATAACGCTGGGCGAGCGGAACGGTCGTGCTGATCGCAAAGTGCAGCGTGCCGAGGTTATCCCACAGCGGCGGGGGCGTGAACGCGGCTTCCGCAGCCGCCGGCGCCTGGGTCGGGAAGGGGCGCACCTCGGTCTTGGCGGCCGCGAGCTTCTGGTAATAGCCCATCAACCGTCGGCCCTTGTCGCCCCCCACGCAGGCCATGCCCTGCGCCTGCAGCAACGGGTCGAACTCGGCCTTCGCGGAAGCCGGGCCGGATGATTGCGCCAACAGCAGGCCGCCCGTCAGCAGGCCGGCGGCGGTCAGCGCGTATAACAGGGGTCGGATAGCCATGGTGACGCCTCCATAAACAGTGGGCGGCCACCGAAACCCGGTGGCCGTATCGTGTCCGGTTTAGTCCAGGCGGGCACCGAAACCAAGCCTCCCCGGCCGGCCGCCCTCGTTTCATAAAAACAGCTTATTGGCCGAACCGGGGTTCAGGCCGCCGCCTGCTGCTTGTATTCCACCCACTTGGCCGCCTGCTCTTCCCAGTCGTCGGAGCGGAAGTAGGGGTTGGAGCGCGGCTCCCGGATCATGTTGGGGTCGATCGGGATGTCCATGCCTTCGAGGAAATTGGCCAGGCCGATGCGTTCGATCATCTCGCCGGTGCGCTCGTGGTCGAGCGCGTTCTCAGCGAAGAAATCGAGCACGTTGCGCGCCAGCTCATTCAGCTTGTCGAAGTCCTCGTCGGTTTCCAGCTTCATGAACGGGATGATCACCGTGCCCATCGTGGCGCCGATCTTCAGCACGCCCTTGCCGCCCACCAGGATGGTCACGCCCTTGTCGGTGCCGGGCAACAGCCCGCCGGGAATCACGTTGAGGCAGTGCATGCAGCGCACGCAGTTCTTGTTGTCGATGCACAGCGCGTTGCCGTCGCCCAGCTGCGCCACCGACACATGCGGGGCGGCCTGCACCTCGCCAGACGGCACCACCGTGATCGCCTTGGTCGGGCAGCGGCCCACCACGTCGTTGTAGAGGTCGTGCATGCCGTGCGCCTGGTAGTAGTCCTGCACCTGCGCCTCGTTCACGCGAATGTTGTCGCGCCAGGTGCCGATGGTGGCCATGTCCGAGCGCTGGATCGCGTTGACGCAGTCGTTGGGACAGCCCGAGAACTTGAACTTGAA
>DONB01000225.1 GCA_003510325.1 Thiobacillus sp.
CGATCAGCGTCATCATGCCCGGCTGCCGCTGCCGGAGTTCGTCGCCGAAGCCCTTCAGGAACGGCCAGCCGCCATAGAAGAATACGATGCTGGAGAAGCCGAACAGCACATAGGCGTCGCCGCGAAACGCCACCGGCGCCGCCAGGCCGAGCATCTCCCACAGGCCGGAGGACAAGGCCAGGATTGGAATCGTCAGCGCCAGCGAAATCCAGAAGCGTCGTCTGAAATCCGCCACCATGTGGGCGTGGTCATGGCCGCCGTGGTTGCCCTGCGCGCCCTTCGCGTGAGCGGCGTGTTCGTCGCCTCGAGGCGGCGGGCTCTCGATTGCGTATGTGTGTCCGGCGTGTTCGTCCATCTGCCTCTCCGTCATCTGTCGTCGAATCCGATCGACGCTTGTCTGCGGCTAGCTGCTGAAGGGGGATTTATTGCGCGCCTATCCCTCCATGGCCCCGCCAGAAACGCGCCATGTCCCGTCGCTGGCTATCCGTCAACACGCCATCGATTTTTTGCTGCAGGTCGATCGCTGCTTCGAGTTGCTGGCGCTGAAGCTCGAACAGTTTCTGCGAGGCGGCGCGAATCGCGTCCCAGTCCCGCTTCTCGTTCATATGCAAACGATTGAGTGTGTCGTGCGCAGCCCAAAGCTGCTGTGCCAGGCTGCGGGTGCGCGCCAGGGCCTCCTGTTGCAGCTGGTCGATCTTCTGCGCCTGTTCGGACGTCAGATCAGGGGGCGTCATGCCTAAGCCCATTCCGGCGCCCATCCCCGGCATCCCCGCGCCATACGGGCCCATCATCCCGTGGAACCTGCCCATGCCCCATCCCTGGCCCGGCGCCGTGTCCCCCATCATTCCGGGTCCCATGCCGTACCCACCCTGACCGCGGTCTGCACGATAGCCGCTGTCCCAGGCGCCCATCCGTCCCTAGCCATGCCACGGCCCGTAGCCCATGCCGCCATGGCCGAATGCGAGCCATCCCGTCACGACGACGAGAACCACCCACAAAGCGATCCAGAATCCGTGTTTCCGATTCATTTCTTCTCCTTTCTGCAAACAGGATGCGCAGTCCGCCCGGGGTTGCCCGTCTACTCGGTCAGATCGCGCTTTCTCTTCTGAAACTCCTGTTCGTCGATTTCGCCGCGCGCATACCGTTGCTTAAGAATGTCCAGCGCCTTGCTGTCGCCGCCACTGCGCGCGTCACCGCCGGACGACGTGGCCACCCATCTCACCAGCGCGACAACGCCGACGATGATGAGCACCCACCACAGGATCATGAAAATCCCGCCGAATCCGAAACCGCCTGCCATGCCATAACCGTCCATCATTGTCGTTCTCCTGTCATCAGTCGCTTGCGGCTGTTTTCGGCTTTGCCGATCATGCTCAGTAACCCATCATGTTTCTGCCATAGCCGCGGCGCATTTGCATCATTTGCTCTTTGGTGAATACGGCGGCGGCTTTGTTTTCCATATCGATGCGCGCTTCCAGCGCCTGGCGCTGCATGTCCGCGAGCTTGCCGTAGGCCTTGCCGATCGCCGCCGGGTCGCGCTTCTCCGCATTCACCAAATCGCCCAGGTTGGCCTGCGCCTCCCACATCTGAAGCATGAGCGCACGCTGCTTCTTCATCGACTCGGTCTGGACCTTTTTCAATTGAGCGGTCTGCGCTTCGCTGAGGTCGAGCATGGCCATCGGGCCCATGCCCCCACCCATTCCGGGGCCCATGCCATAGCCCGCGCCCATCCCCCCCATCATGCCCGGGCCCATCATCATTCCCGCGCCGGGACCATAGCCGCCCAGGCCGCCACCCATCATGGGGCACCCTCCGCCCATCATGTTCATCATTCCACCCATCATGCCCATGCCCGGTCCCATGCCGTAGCCCGGTCCCATTCCGTAACCTGGTCCCATGCCGCCGCCCATCATGCCCATCCCGTAGCCCGGCATCGCGGCGAATGCGCCGCTTCCCTGCGCCTGGCCTTGCATCATTTGCTGATCAGGCATCGCGGGATCTGCTGCCGAGGCAGGCACGGCGGTTCCCACCAGCGCGAAGGCCGCGACGGAAGATGCCACCAGGGTTTTCATTGAGGTGTTCATTTGAGACTCCTTATTCATGCTGTTGCTATGAAAGTCTTTGAAAAAGACTGCGGCTTTTTCTCTGACGCTGTCCCAGGTTGCGATCCGAAGCATCACTTGATCACCGCAATCTGATGTCCTTCGCCCGCCGGCAACCGGATCGTGTCCGTAACGGTGAGCGTGTTCTGGTCCACGACCCATATCTTTGGGGCCCTGCTGCTGGAGACATAGACTTTTCCGGTTCCCGGGATCTTGTCGAGGTGGTAGGGCTCGGGCGAAAGCGGCAGGGCGCGCCGCTTGCCGGTTTCGGTGTCCAGCGCCACCAGTTTGTCGTCCGAGCGGCTGCTGACAAAAAGCGTTTTTCCGTCGTCGCCGATGTCCAGCCCGTGCAGGCGTTTGCCGATCGTGTAGGTCGTTTTGACCTTGCCTTGCCTGACCGACACGACGGAGACCGTTCCGGCCCGGTCGTTCGCCACGTAGAGGGTTTTTTCGTCCGGCGAAAAGGCCAGATGCTCGGGTGAGGGTCCGGCCTCCAGCGAGCGCACCACGGTCCACGAACCCAGGTCGATCTCGCTGACGGTTCCGTTGCCGCTGTTGCTCACATAGGCATGCGTTCCGTCCTTCGTGACCAGGGTGTAGTTGGGCGACGGCCCGGTCTTGATGGTTTTGAACACCGTGTTGCCGACGAAGTCGACGACGCTGATGCCGCCCCGTGTCGGGTGGGTCGACAGGACGTATTTCCCGTCCGGCGTGATCGCCTGGTGATGGGTCCAGCCGGAGACCGGGATTTCGGCCATGACATGGTCATGCCCGGGATGGACGACGTACAGCTTGCTGTTGGGGGTGTCTGCCGGTGCGCCTTCCGGCACCCGGGTCTCCTTGAGACTTCCCGCTATCAGGTATTCGCCGTCCGGCGTGGCGACCAGGCCGTGGGGATTTTCCAGCCCGGCGTAGCGCTTGATGATTTTCCCGTTGGCGGCATCAACCGCGATCACGGCATTGCCCGAACCGAGCGGAATGTACGCAAGGGGCGCTGCGTATGCGAGGGTTCCGCCGCTCAGGCAGATCAGCCCGGCGATGCATGCTCTGAATCCCATCTGTTTTCTCCTGCCTGGAGACGTCGGCTTGCAAGGACGGGACCCGGTCTCGCCATTCGGTTCCGGGTCGCGGGGCATTCTGTCAGCGATCCAGCGCCACCATGGCATGCGATGCAAGTCCCGCGCCTCGCCAAACATCGTCGGAAAGGACGGCCGCGCGCGCATCGAGCATCCCGCGCTCCGCTCGATACAATTTCCGGGCGTGTCACTTCAGCATTTCGAGCTTGGTCACGGTCAGCGCGCCATTCACCCGGTCAGCGACAAAGCGAACCCTGTCGCCGGCCTGGACCTGGTCAAGCCAGCCGACATCCTGTACCCGAAACACCATGGTCATGCCCGGCATATCCATGTTTTGCAGGGGGCCGTGCTTGAGCGTGATCTTGCCCTGAGCCCGGTCCACCTTCTTCACCAGCCCTTCACTGAGCATGGGGTTCGTGGCGGCCGGGTTGGTCGCCCTGCCGTGCTCCATATGCGACGCCTCGGCCCAGGCCGGCATCCCGAAAGCCAGGCTCGTGCCAAGTGCAAGCGCGGTCAACGTCAGTTTCATGTCCATTCCTTTTGATCGTTAATACTGGGCGTAGGTTTTCGTGGACCCATCCCGGTTCACGAGTAAAACGTCATACGCATCCTTGCGTCCCGCCGTTTCCATTCCCGGCGACCCCATTGGCATGGCCGGCACGACCAGGCCACGGGCACGCGGCTTTTCCTTCAGCATGCGCTTGATTTCTTTTGCGGGGACATGGCCTTCGACGACGTACCCGCCCACTTCGGCGGTATGGCACGAGCCGTAGCCGGCCGGCACGCCCAAACGGATTTTGTGCGCCACCACGTTTTCGGTGTCGTGGGCTCTGACCGTGAAGCCATTGGCTTCCAGATGGTCGACCCACTTGCTGCAGCAGCCGCATGTCGGACTCTTGTAGACATCGACAACGTGGGCGCCAGGCGCTGCCCACACGGCGGGTGCGACAAGGCCGATCAACAAGGCATTCAAGACGGCGCGCTTCATACGTGGCTCCATGTTCGAGAATGAATTCAGTGTGCTTCGTGGCGCCGTACAACAAGCTGACAGAACGATGACAATTTCGTCATCTTCACCATCCGGCGAGAGCTGTGGCAGGATGCTTCCACCCCCCTTGTCATTCCAGCCATGAAAATCCTGATCGTCGAAGACGAGCCCAAGACGGGCGATTACCTGAAGCAGGGGCTCACCGAGGCCGGCTTCGTCACGGACCTGGCGCGCGAGGGATGGGACGGGCTGGAACTGGCCAAAACCGGCCACTACGATCTGATGATCCTGGATGTGATGCTGCCCGGCATCAACGGCTGGCAGGTGCTCGAAGGCGTGCGCCGCGCCGGGGTCGACATGCCGGTGCTGTTCCTGACGGCGCGCGACCAGGTCGAGGACCGGGTCAAGGGGCTGGAACTGGGAGCCGACGATTATCTGGTGAAGCCCTTCGCCTTTGCCGAGCTGCTGGCCCGGGTGCGCAGCCTGGTGCGCCGCGGGCATCACAGCCTGGAATCCGCCGCCCTCAAGGCGGCCGACCTGGAACTGGACCTGCTGCGGCGACGCGCCACACGGGCGGGGCGCAAGATCGAGCTGACCGCCAAGGAGTTTGCCCTGCTGGAGCTGTTTCTGCGCCGCCAGGGCGAAGTGCTGCCGCGNNAGCCTGATCGCCTCGCAGGTCTGGGACATGAACTTCGACTCCGACACCAATGTCATCGACGTTGCGGTACGCCGGCTGCGGGTCAAGATCGACGACGACTTTGAATTCAAGCTCATCCATACCGTGCGGGGGATGGGCTATGTGCTGGAAGCCGGCCCGGAAGGCACGGCCCCATGAAATCCCTCTCGCTGACCGCCCGGATCAGCCTGCTCTTTGCTGTGGCCGCTGCGCTGGTTCTGCTTGTAACGGGCTATTTCCTGACGCAAAAGGTGGAGGCCCATTTTGAAGAGGAGGACCGGATCGAACTCAACGGCAAGCTGGAGCTCGTCCAAAACCTGCTCACGCAAGCCTCGAACAGCAAGACGCTCGACCGTCTGCCCCAGCACATGGACGACGCCCTGGTCGGCCATCACGGGCTCGCCGTCGTCGTGACCGATGCGACGGGGGATATCTGGTTCGCCACCTCGGGGGCGGATTTTCCGCGCACGCTGCTGCAAGCCTGCCAGGCCCGGCCGGCAGCGTGCACGGAGGGCACCTTGCATCAATGGGTGCAAAACGGCGTCAGCCATCGGGGCATGGCCGCGTCGATCACGGCAGGCAGCGGCGGGCCCTACACCGTGGCCGTGGCACAGGACATCGAGCACCATGCGCTTTTCATGGACACCTTCCGCTCGGTGCTGGGAATCGCCATTGCGCTGGCCGCCCTGGCCATGGCTGGCCTGGGCTGGATCGTGACCCGATGGGGGCTCTTGCCCTTGCGCCAGGTCACCGACACCGTGGCCGGCATTTCCGCCGAACGTCTCGGCGCGCGCCTTCCCGCTTCGGGGCTTCCGGCCGAACTCGTGCCGCTCACTGCCGCGTTCAATGCGATGCTGGCCCGTCTGGATGATTCATTCCGGCGGCTTTCGGAGTTTTCCTCCAACATCGCGCACGAACTGCGCACGCCCATCTCCAACCTCATGACCCAGACCCAGGTCGCGCTTTCCGGTGCGCGCGACAACAACGAATACAAGGAAGTCCTCTACTCCAGCCTGGAAGAATACGAACGCATGGCCCAGATGGTCGGCGACATGCTTTATCTTGCCCAGGCCGACAACGGCCTTCTCTCGCCGGGCCGGGAACGCGTCAACCTGGCCGATGAAACACAAGGCCTGTTCGATTATTTCGAAGCGTGGGCGGAGGAGCGCGGCGTTTCGCTGGCCCTGACGGGATCGGCCACCGTGCCTGGCGACCGGCTGATGCTGCGGCGTGCGCTCAGCAATCTCCTGTCGAACGCCATCCGGCATACGCCGCCTGGCCAGACCGTGCGGGTATCGCTGGCGATGCACGGCGACAAGGCCATCGCAGCCGTCGAGAACCCCGGGCCCGAAATCCCGGCCGAGCACCTGCCCAGGCTCTTCGAGCGTTTCTACCGCATCGATTCTTCGCGTCAACGCAAAGGCGATGGCGCCGGGCTCGGGCTTGCCATCGTCAAATC
>DONB01000184.1:0-24192 GCA_003510325.1 Thiobacillus sp.
GCCGAAGCCGGTGATGTCGGTCATCGCGTGCACGCCGTCGATGGCGGCGAGGTCGGCGCCCGCGGTGTTGAGCTGGGTGGTGGCAGCGATCATTGCCGCATACTGGTCCGCGCCCAGCAGGCCTTTTTTCAGCGCCGCGCTGTAGATGCCCACGCCGAGCGGCTTGCCGAGGATGAGGTGGTCGCCGGCCACACCGCCGCTGTTCTGCTTGACGCGGCGCGGATCGACCACGCCGATGCCGACCAGACCGTAGATCGGTTCCGGTGCGTCGATCGAATGGCCGCCGGCGANNGACGTCGGACAGCGCATTGGTCGCAGCAATGCGACCGAAATCGAACGGATCGTCGACGATGGGCATGAAGAAATCGGTGGTCGCCACGATCGCCTGCGTGTCGTTGAGCTTGTACACCGCGGCATCGTCGCCGTGCTCGATGCCGACCAGCAGATCGGGGTAGGCCGCTGCCAGATGCGAGGCGAAGGGCGTGTCGGACAGGATGTCGCGCAGCACCGAGGGGGCGATCTTGCAGCCGCAGCCGCCGCCGTGGGAGAACTGGGTCAGGCGGATGGGGGGGGCGAGGAGGGGATCGTTCATGGCCGGATTCGTCTGTGAGAGTGGGCGCCCTGAATACTTGGGCTACAGTGCTTTATATAACATGAACCGAACCCGACCCGTCAGCGGCCATACCGCAGATCATCTCATCGACCAGCTNNGGCGCGCGGCCGGCTGCATGCGCTGATCGACTGCCTGCCGGCCGACGGCTGGCTGGGGCCGCGCGCCGACCACCTGAATCCGCCGTTGTGGGAATACGGGCACATGGTCTGGTTCCGCGAGCGCTGGTGTCTACGGGCGCAGCCCGACGGCGGTTTCGCGCCCAGCCTGCTGGCCGGAGCGGACGGGCTGTACGACTCTTCCGCCGTGCCGCACGACACGCGCTGGGACCTGCCCTTGCTGGAACCTGCCGCAATCGACGATTATGCGCAGCGCGTGGATGCCGCCGTGGCGGCCCGCCTGCGCAATGGATGCGACGACGCGCTCGCGTATTTCGCCGAGTTGAGTCTTTATCACGAGCTGATGCACATCGAGGCCTGGTGGATGGCATTTCAGGACCTGGGCTACGCGCCGCCTGTCTGGCTCGCGATGGCCTGCGACGCGTCGGCGACGCGACTGGCGTTCGCCGAGGGCGAAGCGGAATTGGGCTGCGGGCCCGACGAGGGCTTCATATTCGACAACGAAAAATGGCGCCACTCGGTTCCGGTGCCGGCATTCGACATCGATGCGAGCCCGGTGACGGAAGCCGCTTTCGCCGGCTTCGTCGATGCAGGCGGTTATCAGCACAGGGCTGGGTGGTCGGATGATGGTTGGGCTTGGCGGCAGGCCAGCGGCGCCCTCCATCCCGTCTACTGGCGGCGAGAGGATGGCGGCTGGCAGGTGCGCCGCTTCGACCGCTGGCTGCCGCTGGATCCCAAGGCACCGATGCTGCATGTGAACCGCTTCGAGGCCGAGGCGTTCGCCGCGTGGCGGGGCCGGCAGCTGCCGACGGCCGCGCAGTGGCTGCGCGCGACGGGGCATCCGGGGTTTCGCTGGGGCATGGCGTGGGAATGGCTGCGCGAGCCGTTCGTGCCGTATCCGGGCTTTGCGCCCGACCCCTATCAGGATTATTCGGCGCCCTGGTTCCACACGCACGGCGAGTTGCGCGGCGGCGGGCCGGTCACCGATGCGGCGCTGAAACGTCCCGGCTTCCGCAATTTCTACCTGCCGCATCGGCGTGATCCGTTTGCGGGATTGCGGACCGTGAGTCCGGCCTAGCCGCCCGTCATCGACATGAAGCGCAGTATCTTGTGCGGTGCTTCGCGGAATTCGTGGCGTTCCGGCTTGAGGTTGATGGCGTGGACGATCGCCGCTTCCAGTTCGACATCGCTGCAGCCGCCGCGCAGCAGCGGGCGGAATTCGTATTTCTCTTCCTGCCCCAGGCACATGTAGGCGGTGCCGTCGACGGCGACGCGCACGCGGTTGCAGGTCTCGCAAAAGTGCTGCGAGATCGGCGTGATGAAGCCGACGTTGAAGCGGCCGTCGGCGGTGCCGAGATAGCGCGCGGGGCCGGCGCCGGGCAGGGTGGTCTCAATCAGGTCGAACTGTGCGCGCAGGCGTTCCTTCACCGGCTGCAGGTCGAGGTATTCGGCGTTTTGTCCGGTGGTGCCCATCGGCATCGACTCGATCAGCCGCAGCACGAAGCCGCGCGCCATGCAGAACGCGACCATCTCGTCGATCTCGTCGTCGTTGCTGCCGGCCAGCGCCACCATGTTGAGCTTGATCGGCGCAAACCCGGCGTCCTGCGCGGCGGCGAGGCCCGCCATCACTTTCGCCAGCACGTCGCGGCCGTTGATCTTTTCCACCCGCGCCTGCTGCAGTGAGTCGAGGCTGACGTTGAGGCGCGTCACGCCGGCGGCCTTCAAGGCCTGAGCGTGCTTGTCGAGCTGGGTGGCGTTGGTCGACAGCGACAGGTCATCGATGCCGGGGAGGGCGGCGATGCGCCCGGCGAGTCCCGAAATGTCGCGCCGCAGCAGCGGTTCGCCGCCGGTCAGGCGGATGCGGCTCACGCCGAGCCGGGCGAAGGCGCCGATCAGGCGCTCGATCTCGTCGAAGCTGAGCCAGTGCTCGGGCTCCTCGAAACCCTTGAAGCCTTCCGGCATGCAGTAGCTGCAGCGCAGGTCGCAGCGGTCGGTCACCGACAGGCGCACGTAATCGATGCGGCGTCCGAACTGATCCTGAAGCGTGGCTGACATGGAGGCTAGTGTGGATTGCCAGAAATGGGTTATATATGAAAAAATATAACACAAATTTTTAAGGCTGCATCCATGACGGGATTTGAACTCGCGCTTTGGCTGATCCCTGCGTTTTTTGCAGGCGCGCTGCTGTATGCCACCGTGGGCCATGAATTNNAACGTCGTGGTCGCCGGCATCGGCACCTACAAGTACGTGCGTGCGGGCTGTTTCGATGCGCGTCTGCTGGCGTGGTTTGCCGTGTTCTCTCTTCCGATGGCTTACTGGGGCGGCAGCCTCAGCCTGCCGGACGCCTGGTTCAGGCCGGTCGTCGGCGTGGTGCTGCTGTTCGCCGCCTGGCGCATGCTGTCGCCTGCGATGGCGGTGCACGACAGCCAGGTCAGACGCGCGCCGCTTGCCGGCATTGCGCTGTCCGGAGGCGCGATGGGCTTCCTGTCGGGGCTCACCGGCGTGGGCGGCGGCATCTTCCTCAGCCCGCTGNNCCTCAATTCGCTCGCGGGCCTGGCCGGTTTTCTGGGGCGGGGCGCGCTGCCGCAAACCGAGGCCCTGCCGCTGTGGGCGCTCGCGGTGGCGGCGGGCGGCTGGCTGGGTGCGGAAATCGGCAGCCGCCGCATCGCGCCGGTGTGGATCCGCAAAGCGCTCGCGCTGGTGCTGGCGATTGCCGGCAGCAAGCTGGCCTTCCTATGAAAGTCTTCGGCATCGCGGGCTACAGCGGCAGCGGCAAGACCACGCTGATCGAACGCGTGCTGCCGCAGCTTGCCGCGCGCGGCCTCAGGGTGGCGGTGATCAAGCATACCCACCACGACTTCGACATCGACCGTCCCGGCAAGGACAGCTGGNNCACGCCGCCGCAGCTATCGAATTTGCTGAACAAGCTGCCGCCGTGCGATCTGGTGCTGGTCGAGGGCTACAAGCGCGAGGCGATCCCCAAGCTGGAAGTGCATCGCTCCGAGACGGCGAAGCCCTGGCTGTTCCCGGACGATCCGAATATTCTGGCGGTGGCGTCCGACGTCGAGCCGCCCAATGGTTTTCCCCGCATCGACATCGATGCCGTTTCCCAACTCACCGAGTTCATCCTTGACCATGCTCTCAGCCGACCAACTGCTTGATGCCCTGCTCGAACGTGCCCGCGGCGTGACCGCGAGCGAGACCGTGCCCGTGACGGATGCGCTCGGCCGCGTGCTCGCCGCGCCGCAGACCTCCGCCATCACCGTGCCGCCGCTCGACAACAGCGCGATGGACGGCTACGCCGTGCGCGTCGCCGACGTGGCGGTGGCCGGCGTGCGCCTGCCGGTGTCGCAGCGCATCCTCGCCGGCAGCGTCGGCACGCCGCTCGTGCCCGGCACCGCCGCGCGCATTTTCACCGGCGCGCCGGTGCCGCCGGGCGCCGATGCCGTGCTGATGCAGGAATACTGCGGCACCGAAGGCGACGAGGTCATCCTTCATGCGTTGCCGCGTCCCGGCGAAAACATCCGCCGCGCGGGGGAAGACATCCAGGCCGGCGCGCAGATCCTCGCCGCCGGTACGCGCCTCGGTGCGGCCGAGATGGGGCTCGCCGCCTCGGTCGGCCTGGCCGAGCTGCCGGTGTTCCGCAAACTGAAAGTCGCGTGCTTTTTCACCGGCGACGAACTGGTGACCCCGGGCGCACCGCTCGCACCAGGCCAGATATACAATTCGAACCGCTATACGCTGAGCGGGCTGGTGAACGGTCTCGGCTGCGAGCTGATCGACCTCGGCATCGTGCCTGACACGCTGGAAGCGACCGAAGCTGCGTTGGCGCAGGCTGCGCGCGAAGCCGATGTCGTCATCACCAGCGGCGGCGTGTCGGTGGGCGAGGCGGATTACGTGAAAGCGGCAGTCGAGAAGCTCGGCCGCGTCGAAATGTGGAAGGTTGCGATGAAGCCCGGCAAGCCGCTCGTCTACGGGCGCGTGGGGGACGCCGATTTCATCGGCCTGCCCGGCAACCCGGTGTCGGCCTTTGTCACCTTCGGCCTGTTCGTGCGGCCGTTCCTGCTGAAGCGCATGGGTGTCGCCGACGTGCTGTACCGCGCGTTCGCCGTGCAGGCCGATTTCGCCTGGAAGAAGCCGGGCGCGCGCCGCGAATTCCTGCGTGCCCGGCTGCAGCCCAACGGCAAGCTGGGGTTGTTTCCGAACCAGAGTTCGGGCGTGCTGACCTCGTGCGCCTGGGCTGACGGGCTGGTCGATCTCGAAATCGGCCAGACCATCCAGCCGGGCGACTGGGTGCGCTTTATTCCCTTCTCGGAGCTGCTCGCATGAAACTGCGCCTACTGTACTTTGCCCGCCTGCGCGAGCGCTTCGGCGTGGCCGAAGAGGGAATCGAATTCGCCGGCGCCTCGGTCGCCGACCTGCTTGCCGTGCTGCAGGCGCGCGGTGGCGTGTGGGCGGAGGAACTGGCGGCGGGCCGGGCGTTCCGCGTGGCGGTCGACCAGGATCTCGTCGCGCTCGATGCGGTGCTGCATGACGGTGCCGAAGTCGCGATCTTTCCGCCTGTAACCGGGGGCTAGCGCGGTGAAGATTCTCGTCCAGGCCGACGCCTTCGACCTCGGCACCGAAGTCGATGCGATGCGCCACGGCCGCACCGACATCGGCGCCATCGCCAGCTTCGTCGGTCTGGCGCGCGACATCAACGAAGGCAGCGGCGTCGCGGCGATGACGCTGGAGCACTACCCCGGCATGACCGAAAAGGCGCTTGCCGCGCTGGTCGACGAGGCCAGCGCACGCTGGGCGTTGCTCGATGTCACCGTGATCCACCGTATCGGCCGGCTGCTGCCCGGCGATCCCATCGTGCTGGTGGCGGTCGCCAGCCGGCATCGCGGCGAAGCTTTCTCCGCCTGCGAGTTCATCATGGATTATCTGAAGACCCAGGCGCCGTTCTGGAAGAAGGAAGAAACTATGAACGGCGAGCGCTGGGTCGAGGCGCGCGCCAGCGACGATGCGGCGGCAGCACGCTGGACGGATTCCTGATTCGTCACCCCTGTATCCGATCGAATCTCGGGGCTTCTTTTCGGCACCCTGCCCGCCGGATTATTCAAGTTCATTGAGGGCGGGGCAACGCCTCGCAGGGCGTACGGCTACGCCTGTGTCAGCACCAATCTAAAACAACTTCGGGGCATCGCGCACCAAGCCAGTGCTGTGCGCATCGCTCAACGGTGGGCGTTTTCTCGTCCACACATATTGGCTGCAGGCCAATATCCATAGGCTTTTCGACTGTTTCTGCAGACCGCTTGGCGGGGTTGGCACGTGTGTTGCTGTGTCATTACACGTCATAACCAGTTATGGAGCGCGCATCGAAATGGAAAAGTCCCGGAAGAAATCGCCTGCTCTGCTGCAGGTGTCACCGGTCCCGCTGTATACGCAGATCAAGGAAATATTGCGCGACCGCATTCTGGACGGCACCTATCAGGCGCACCAGCAGATGCCGTCCGAAAGCGAGTTGATGAGCACCTTCGGCGTGTCGCGCATCACGGTGCGGCAGGCCCTGGGCGATCTGCAGAAGGAAGGCCTCATTTTCAAGATCCACGGCAAGGGCACCTATGTGTCCAAGCCCAAGGCGTTTCAGAACGTCGCCGAGTTGCAGGGTTTCGGCGAGGCGATGTCGAGCATGGGCTACGAGACGTTCTCGCGCGTGGTGAGCCTCAAGGGCCTGGCGGCCGGGGCCGCGGTGGGCGCCAAGCTTGGGGTCGGACCCAACGAAGAGGTCGTGGAGTTGCGTCGGGTGCGCTACCTCAACCGCGCACCGATCTCGTTCGACGTCACCTATGTCTCCAAGGCCATCGGCGAACGCCTGGCCAAGGAAGACCTGGCGCACCGCGACGTGTTCCTGATCCTGGAAAACGACTACGGCTTCGCACTGGGAGGAGCCGAACTGCAGATCGAATCGATGCTGGCCNNCGAAGGCCGCCCGATCGATTTCGAATATCTGTATTACCGCGGTGATGCCTTCCAGTACCGGATGCGCATCGAACGTTCCCACGTTTAGGAGATTTGCATGGACGACTTGATTACGGAAGTGGATGTGCTGGTCATCGGCGGCGGCACGGCGGGCCCGATGGCCGCCGTCAAGGCCAAGGAAAAGAACCCGGCGCTGAAGGTGATGCTGCTGGAAAAGGCCAACGTGAAGCGCAGCGGCGCCATCTCGATGGGCATGGACGGCCTCAACAACGCGGTGATTCCGGGACACGCGACACCCGAACAGTACGTCAAGGAGATCACGGTCGCCAACGACGGCATCGTCAACCAGAAGACGGTGATGGCCTACGCGCAGGAAAGCTTCAACATGATCAACCAGCTCGACCGCTGGGGCGTGAAGTTCGAGAAGGACGAGACCGGCGACTATGCGGTGAAGAAGGTGCACCACATCGGCACCTACGTGCTGCCGATGCCGGAAGGGCACCACATGAAGAAGGTGCTGTACCGCCAACTGAAGAAGGCGCGGGTCGAGATCACCAACCGCTACATGGCGACCCGGCTGCTGCTGGATGACAGCGGCGCGATCGCCGGCGCCATGGTACTCGATACCCGCGAAGGCAGCTTCGGCGTGATCCGCGCCAAGTCGGTGATCCTGTGCACCGGCGCGGCCGGCCGGCTCGGCCTGCCGTCTTCCGGCTATCTGTTCGGTACCTACGAGAACCCGACCAATGCCGGCGATGGCTATGCGCTGGCCTACCACGCCGGCGCCGAACTCTCGGGCATCGAGTGCTACCAGATCAACCCGCTGATCAAGGACTACAACGGCCCGTCGTGCGCCTACGTCACCGGCCCCTTCGGCGGCTACACCGCCAACTCCAAGGGCGAACGCTTCATCGAGTGCGACTACTGGAGCGGGCAGATGATGATGGAGTTCTACAAGGAACTCGAAGGCGGCAACGGCCCGGTTTTCCTCAAGATGGACCATCTGGCCGAGGAGACGATCGGCACCATCGAGCACATCCTGCACAGCAATGAGCGCCCGAGCCGTGGCCGCTTCCACGAGGGGCGCAAGCTCGACTACCGCCTGGGCATGGTGGAAATGCATATCTCGGAAATTGGATTGTGCAGCGGCCACTCGGCCTCCGGTGTGTGGGTGGACGAGCACGCGGCGACCACGGTGCCGGGCCTCTATGCCGCCGGCGACCTCGCCTGCGTGCCGCACAACTACATGCTGGGCGCTTTCGTCTACGGCCAGTTCGCCGGCCAGAGCGCGGCCGAGTACGCCATGTCGCACGAATTGCCCGCGGTCGATGCCGCGCAGGTGGAGGCCGAGCGCACGCGCGTGCTGGCGCCGCTGTCGGTGGTCGACGGGCTGTCGCCCACCCAGGTCGAGTACAAGCTGCGCCGCTTCGTCAACGACTACCTGCAGCCGCCCAAGGTGACCAAGAAGATGGAAATAGGCCTCGATCGCTTCGCGGAAATCCGTGCCGACCTGGATTCCATGTCGGCAGCGAACCCGCACGAACTGATGCGCGCGATGGAAGTGCATTTCATCCTCGACTGCGCGGAGATGGCGGCCCACGCCTCCCTCTACCGCACCGAGTCGCGCTGGGGCCTCTACCACTACCGCGTCGAGCATCCGGAAAAGGACGACGTCGACTGGTTCTGCCACGCGCAGCTGAAGAAGAACGAGGCGGGCGAAATGACCTGCTTCAAGCGCCCCATCGAACCCTACATCGTCGAACTCGATGATGAGGAGAAGGATGCCTACAACCGCCTGCGCGTCGTCAAGCAGGCCGAAGCCGCCTAAGGAGAACTTCCATGCCGATGATTATGAACCGGGTGTCCGTGCCCGTGACCGTGAACGAAGAGGCCTGCATCGCCGACAAGGGCTGCACGGTCTGCGTCGAATCCTGCCCGCTGGATCTGCTGGCGATCGACCTGGTGAAGAAGAAGGCCTTCATGCAGTACGACGAGTGCTGGTATTGCCTGCCGTGCGAGAAGGACTGCCCGACCCAGGCGATCCGCGTCGACATCCCCTACCTGCTGCGCTGAGGAGCCCCGCATGATGCCTGCAACTTATCCCGCCGACCTGCAAAGCCGCCTGGCGAGCACCGACCCCGAGGTCCGACGCATCGCGGTCATGGATCTTCTGGACAGCGACGAGGACGACATCGACCAGTACCTGCTCGATGCGCTGAAGGATGCCGATGCCCAGGTACGGGCCGAGGCGGCGCGCCTGCTCGAAGGCTACGAGACGCCCGAGGTGGTCGAGGGACTGATCGGCGTGCTGGACGACGACAGCGCCGAGGTGCGCGAAGCCGCCGCGGTTTCGCTGTCCGAGCTGAAGGACGTGGCGATGGGCGACGGGCTGCTGGCCGCGCTGCCCGCGGCGTCGTCGCCCTTCAAGCTGGCGTCCCTGTTTCGTGCGCTGCGCGAACTGCGCCGTCCGGAAGCCTTTGCGCCGGCGCTGGCGGCGCTGTCCTCGGATGAGGTCGATGTCCGCTGTGCCGTCCTGGGCGTGCTGGGCTATCTGAAGAACCCGGCAGCGTTGCCGGAGATCGCGCGCGTCGCCGGCGGCGATCCGGACGTGGAAGCCCGCCGCATCGCGGTCGGGGCGCTCGGCTTTGCCACCGAATCCGCTGCGGTGGTCCCGGCGATGAAGCAGGCGCTGGTGGATGCCTCGTGGCAGGTGCGCGAGGAGGCAGCCGCCACGCTCGGCAAGCTGCTCGCCGCCGAGGCGGTCGACGACCTGATCGCCGCCATGGCCGACCCCTACTGGCAGGTGCGGATCAAGGCCGCGCGCAGCCTGGGGCGCCTGAAGGCGAAGCCGGCCCTGCCGGTGCTGATCGAGGCGCTCGGCCACGCGATCAGCAACCTGCGCAAGGAAGCGGCCGTCGCCCTGGGCGAAGTGGGCGACATCGCGGCCATCCCGGCGCTCGAGAAGGCGCTCGACGACAGCGATCCGGACGTGCGCAAGCTGGCGCGCCTGGCCCTGACCCAACTCTCGAAATGAGGAGCACGACATGACCTACGTTGTTGCGGAACCCTGCATCAAGTGCAAATACGGCGACTGCGTCCCGGTGTGCCCGGTGGATGCATTCCACGAGGGTCCGAATTTCATGGTGATCGATCCGGAGGAGTGCATCGACTGTTCGCTATGTGTCGACGAGTGCCCCGCCGGTGCGATTTTCGACGAGGCCAAGTTGCCGGAGGCGTACGCGCGCTACGTCGCGCTGAACGCCGAACTGACGCAGGTGTGGCCCCTGATCAAGGACAAGCCGGAGCCGCTTCCCGATGCGGATGCGTGGGTCGATACGCAGGACAAGTTTCAGTATCTGGATAAGATGCAAGCCGCCTGACGCACGCGTCTGGTGCGCGCGACGGCAGACATGCACTGCCGTGATCGGTGTTAGGCAGGCAGACCGATGCAAGCATTTAAAAAACGTGGTTTTTCGGATGGCACAGAGATTGCTGAAAAGCGTTGGATAACAAGTTGCAGTGAGCTCTCAATCAATTCAACAGGAAGGAAGGCACGACATGAACAGAACGCGCAGTTTCCCCACCCGAACGACACGCCCCCGAACGATGAGCGTCGCACTGGCCCTCGTCGGCGTCCTGCTCGCGCCGGCCGCGAATGCGGAGACCGTGACCGTCGGCATCGGTACGCAGAACACGACCACCAACACCGTAACCGGCGGCATCGTGATCGAAAAACTGGGTCTGATGGACAAGTACCTCGCCGAGCTGAAGAAGACGCCCAAGTACAAAGGCATCGACTTCAAGTTCGACTGGCAGAATTTCACCTCGGGTCCGCCGGTGACCAACGGCATGGTGGCGAACAAGCTGCAGATCGGCATGATGGGCGACTACCCGCTGCTTGTGAATGGTGCGACCTTCCAGGCCGGCACCGAAACCAAGAGCGAGCTGATCGCGCTGATTGCCTACAACAAGGATGGCGCCGGCAACGGCATGGTGGTGCACAAGGACTCGCCGTACTACGAACTGGCTGACCTCAAGGGCAAGAAGGTGTCGGTGCCGTTCGGCTCCGCTGCGCACGGCATGCTGCTGAAGGCGATGGAGGACCGCGGCTGGAAAGAGGATTTCTGGGACCTGGCCAGCCAGAGCCCGGAAGTGGGCACCACCAACCTGCAGGAGCGCAAGCTCGACGGCCATGCCGACTTCGTGCCCTTTGCCGAGCTGCTGCCCTACCGCGGCTTCGCGCGCAAGATCTTCGACGGCGTCGAGACCAAGGTGCCGACCTTCCACGGCATCGTGGTGCGCAAGGACTTCGCCGACAAGTATCCCGAGTTCGTGGTGGCCTACCTGAAGGCGCTGCTCGATGCCAACGACTGGGTGCGCAAGAACCCGGCCATGGCCGCGACCAAGATCGAGGAGTGGACCAAGATCGAGAAGGAAGTCGCCTACATGTTCCTCGGCCCCAGCGGCGTGCATACGCTCGACCCGAGCATCAAGCCGAAGTGGATCGAGACGGTCAAATACGATCATGGCGTGCTGAGCCGCATGGGGCGGGTGAAGGCGTTCGACGCCGATGCCTGGGGCAACGAAACCTACATCCGGCAGGCGTTCAAGGAAAAGGGTCTCGACTACGACAAGCAGAAGGCGAGCTATGCCGGCTATGAGATCAGCGGCACCGACCCGCTGTGCAAGAAGCCGATCAAGAACCCGCGTGAAGGCGGCGAGGTCTGGGTCGAAGGCGGCGCCATCACGGCATACAGCTCCGCCTCCTGCACGCTCGGCGGGGTGAAGAAGGCGTTGTCCGAAGGCAAGAAGATCGGCGTGGCCTTCGTATTCGACAAGACCACGGGGATCAAGCTGTTCGCGGACAAGGCGTTCTACGCGCTCAATGCCAAGGATCCGAAAAAGATCGAGATCGTGCCCTTTCTGCTGAAGAAGAATGCCGAAGCCTGGGCAGCCAAGAGTGGCGGCCGGCTTGCCACCTACACGGAAGTGTTGGCTGTCGCGAAAGTCGGAGGGTAAACCATGCGATCCGCAACCAGTCTCAACATCGTGACCGATCCGGCCGCTGACGCAGCGGAAGGGCCGAACCTGGCGCTTGCCCCCAAGCCCGGCGTACCGCCGCAGGCAAGCCTCGCGCCGGCACAGTCGGCCGAGGTGCCGGCCCGGCGTGTCGCAGCCTGGTTGCGGAGCGCGCTTCCCAAATTGCTGATGACGACGCTGTCGCTGGGCCTGTTCATCGCCTTCTGGTACTTCGCCACCAAGTACAAGCTGGATTTCTACATCCGCTTCAACAACATCCCGAGCCCAGGCGAGGTGTGGGAGAACGCGGCCTATCTGGCGCAAAGCGACAAGTTCTACAACAACATGTACGTCAGCCTGCGGCGGATCCTGATCGGCTTCGGCATCGCCACGGTGTTGGGCGTGGCGCTGGGGCTGCTGATCGGACAGTACCGACTCGCACGCGGCCTGCTGTTTCCGCTGTTCGAGACCCTGCGGCCGATCCCTGCCATCGCCTGGGTGCCGATGGCGATCATGCTGTGGCCCACCAACGAAACCAGCATCGTGTTCATCACCTTTCTGGGCTCGTTCTTTCCCATCCTGCTCAACACCATTCACGGCGTGAACAGTGTCGACCCGGTGCTGCTGCGTGCGGCGCGCTGCCTGGGCACGTCCGAATTCGGCCTGCTGCGCCAGGTCGTCCTGCCGGCTTCGCTGCCGCACATCTTCACCGGGCTCGCGATCGGCATGGGCGTGGCCTGGGTGTCGCTGATCGCGGCGGAGATGATCTCGGGCCAGTTCGGCATTGGCTATTTCACCTGGGAAGCCTATTCGCTCATTGAATACGCCGACATCGCCATCGGCATGATCGTGATCGGCGTGCTCGGTCTGCTGTGCAGCGGCGGCATCCGCATCCTGGGCACCATGCTGATGCCCTGGATGGCGGGTTCCCAACATGGAGGACAGAAATGATGACCCCAACCGACGACACCCTCAGTGCCACCGGCCATATCCTGATCGATCATCTGCGTGTCCGCTTCGGCAGCAAGGCGGCCGCGGTGGAGGCTGTGAGCGACGTCTCGATGGAAGTGAAGCCGGGCGAATTCGTCTCCATCATCGGTCCATCGGGTTGCGGCAAGTCGACTCTGCTCAACGTGGTGGCCGGTTTCGTCCAGCCGAGCGAGGGCACGGTGAGCATGGACGGCAAGCCGACCGACAAACCGAGTGCCGACCGCGGCATGGTGTTCCAGCAGTACTCGCTGTTTCCCTGGCTCTCCGTGCGCAAGAACGTCGAGTTCGGTCTCAAGCAGAAGGGGCTGGACGCCAATCACCGCGAAGAAGCGGCGCGCACGCTGCTCGGTCTGGCCGGTCTGCTCGCGTTCGAGAACCACTATCCGGACCAGCTCTCCGGCGGCATGAAGCAGCGCGTCGGCATCGTCCGCGCATTGGCCACCAGCCCGCAGGTGCTGCTGATGGACGAGCCGTTCGGCGCGCTCGACGCGCAGACCCGGGTGGTGATGCAGCAGATTCTCACCAACATGTGGCAGCGCTTTCGCATCTCGGTTTTGTTCATCACCCACGACATCGACGAGAGCATCTTCCTGTCCGATCGGGTCTACGTGATGACCGCACGCCCCGGCCGGATCAAGGCCGAGATTCCCATTTTGCTGCCGCGGCCGCGCACGCCCGACATGGCATCGAGCCCCGAATATCTGGGGATCAAGCAGCAGTTGCGCGACCTGATCACCGAGGAGAGCCTCAAGGCGATGGGCGGCGAGCTGAAGGACAGCGGGCTAGCGGGCTTCGACATCGAAGTCGGGCCCAAGGGCGTCGCAGAACTGGTCTGAACATCGGGCCGGCATGCCGGCCCGTTGTTCACTCCAACTTGTTATGACATGTACTGCAATGTGGAAAGGATACGCCATGACGTCGACCCTGAAACTGGATCTTGAGGGATTCGATTACGCGGATGTGTACCAGGCGGCGCAGCTTCCGCTTCTGGACGCACGCTTCGACGCCTGGCTTGCCGGGCGCGACGACGCACTCGCTGCGAGCTACCGTGACTACCGCAGCGGCGGGGCGCTGGCTGGTCCCGAGGAATCGAGCCTGCTGATTGCCGTGGCGCGCGAACTGGAGGATTTCCTGGTGGCGGCCTTCCGCGTCGGCCCTTCGCGCGACAGCCTGCGCGCCGAACAGGAACGCGACAAGGTCGTGTACGCCTTCAAGCGCGAATTCGTCAAGCGCCGCATCCGCAAAAAGCGCAGCGAGCCGACGCGGGAGTTTGCCGAACTCGACGCCCTGATTCCGGCGCCGCCGCAGGCTGACCGCGAGTGGCGCGTCGCCCGTTTCTGGGCCGACGCTGCGCAAGCCGGCAACGATGCACAGCTGGCACTGCTGGAGGAGTGGCTGCACGCCGCCTGCCACAGCGGCGCCGGCCGGGCGGCCACGTCGGGCTGGGTCAGCCTCGCGCTGCCGCAGACCACCGATTACTTCAAACTGGTGCCGATCGTTCCGGTCCCGGCTGATGATAAAGCCCGCGTGCAGGGGGCCGCCGCTGCACGCCGGCGCGACGGCTTCGACCTGACCGACACCCGCCCGGACCTGCGTCATGCCATGGACCAGGTGGATTACTGCGTCTATTGCCACGACCATTCGGGTGATTTCTGTTCGCGTGGGTTTGCTGCGAAGGAAGGCGAAGGCTTCCGCAGCAATCCGCTGGAGGTTCCGCTGAGCGGCTGTCCGCTGGAGGAACGCATTTCGGAAGCGCACGTGCTGAAGCGCGACGGCTATACGCTGGGCGCGCTGGCGATGATCATGCTGGACAACCCGCTCTTGCCCGCCACCGGGCATCGCATCTGCAACGACTGCATGAAAAGCTGCATTTACCAGAAGCAGGATGCGGTGAACATTCCAGAGATCGAGACGCGCATTCTCACCGACGTGCTGGAATGGCGCTGGGGCTTCGAGCTCTATTTCACGCTGACGCAATGGAATCCGCTCAACCGCGCGCGGCCGTATCGCCTGCCGTACAACGGCCGCAATACCCTGTGCGTCGGCGCGGGGCCGGCCGGATTCAATCTCGCGCACCACCTGTTGCAGGAAGGCTTCGGCGTGGTCATCGTCGACGGCCTCAAGATCGAGCCGCTGCCCCCCGAACTGTTCGACGCCAATGGACGGCCGACGCGTCCGGTGGAACGTGTCGAGGATCTCTACCAGCCGCTCGACACGCGCACCAATTCTGGCTTCGGCGGCGTTGCGGAATACGGCATCACGGTGCGCTGGGACAAGAACTTCCTGACGCTGATCCGGCTGGTGCTCGAGCGCCAGCCCGCCTTCCGCGTCTACGGCGGCATCCGCCTCGGCGGCACGATCATGCTGGACGACGTGCCGGCGCTCGGCTTCGACCACGTGACGCTGGCGACCGGCGCGGGCCGCCCCACCGTACTGCCGGTGCGCAACAACATGGCGCGCGGCATGCGCCAGGCGAGCGATTTCCTGATGGCGCTGCAACTCACCGGCGCGGCCAAGCGCGACAGTCTGGCCAACCTCCAGGTGCGTCTGCCGGCGGTGGTGATCGGTGGCGGCCTAACCTCGATCGACACCGCCACCGAAGTGCAGGCCTATTACATCCGCCAGGTGGAGAAGGTGCTGGCGCGCTGGGAGGCGGTCGGCGAAACCGGTGCCGGGCTGTTCGACGCGTACGAGCAGGGTGTGCTGGAAGCGTTTCTTGATCACGGCCGGGCGGTGCGCGCCGAGCGCGAACGCGCGCGTGCAGGCGGCGAACTACCCGACTTCACGCCGCTGATCCGCGCCTGGGGCGGCGTCACCGTCGTCTACCGCCGCGCCATGGCCGACTCGCCGGCCTACCTGCGCAACCACGAAGAGATCATCAAGGCGCTCGAGGAGGGCATCTATTACGCCGAACGCCTGGAGCCGACCGAGGCGGTGCTCGACGAACACGGCCATGTGCAGCAGCTGCGCTGCGTGCATACCGACAGCGGCGAGGCGGTCACGCTGCCGGCACGCGCGGTGCTGGTGGCCGCCGGCAGCATTCCCAACACCGTGTACGAGCGCGAACATCCGGGCACGCTCGAGATGGACGGCAAGTATTTCGCTGCCTACCGCATCGACGCCGCCGGGGAGATGGTGCGGGTGCCCACGACGGGGCATTGCAAGGGTGAGCAGCCGGGCTTCTTCACGTCGTATCGAGCGGGCGAGCTCAGGGTGTCCTTGGTCGGCGACAACCATCCCTGGTACCACGGTAGCGTGGTGAAGGCGATGGCGTCGAGCAAGCATGCGGCGCGCGACATCACCGCGCTGCTGCGACGGCGCGATTCGCAAGCGGTGTCCGCAACCGATCAACATATATTCGATGCCTTCGCCGCGTCGCTGGACGCCGCCCTGTGTCCCGAGGTGGTGGCAGTCGAGCGTCTGGCGCCGCATCTCACCAGCCTGACCGTGCGCGCGCCGCAGGCGACGAAGCACTGGCTGCCTGGGCAGGTGTACCGGCTGCAGAATTTCGAGCAGCACGCGGAACACGTGGCGGGGCAGATGCTGGCAATGGAGGGCATGGCGATCGATGGCGTGCATGTCGACAAGGCGCGCGGCGAGGTACAGCTGCTGATCAACAGCGTCGGCGTGTCGAGCCGGATCGCCGCGTCGCTCAAGCCCGGCACGCGCGTGATCCTGATGGGCCCGACCGGGACCGGCTTGCCGGTGCCGGAGAACGCGACCGTGACGGTGGCGGGTGGACACTCCGCCGTGACCAGCACCGTCGACGGCGCGGCGATGTGGCGCGCCGCCGGCAACCGCATCGTATTCATCGGCCACTTCCGCAACACCGAGCGGGCGCGGGCCGTGCAGCGCGTCATCGAGATCTTGACGGACCAGGCGATCTGGGTGCTGGACGAAGGACCGGCCCTGACTCTGCGGCGGCAGCAGGATGCCTGCTTCGTACACGGACTCGACGAGTTCCTGCAGTCCTGCGCCGAGATGGACGCGCCCTTTGCCGACTGGGTGCGTCAGACCGACCAGTTCATTCTGTCGGACCATCCGGAATCGATGGAAACCTTTCGCAGGCGCCTGCGTGCCGAGCTGAAACCTTCCTTGAAACCCGGCTTCAATGCGATCGCGGCGGTGAACAGTCCGATGCAATGCATGATGAAGGAGGTGTGTGCCCAGTGCCTGTGCCGGCATATAGACAGCACGACGGGCGAGCCCTCCAAATTCGTCTTTTCCTGCTTCAACCAGCATCAACCGCTGTTCGAGCTCGACTTCGCAAATCTTCAGGCGCGCCAGGGGCAAAACAGCGTGCAGGAGAAAATATCCAATGCCTGGCTGGGGTATCTCATGGAGGGAAAGCGGAAAGACATTCTGGCGGATGCGGATCAGGCGTGCGAAGGATGCTGTGAAGCGGCCGGTGTGCCTGCTGGGGAGGAGGAGGGGGCGTAAATATCCAATCATCCGGGCCGCCATGGATGATCGGCCTATTGATTCATGTCGCGGCCCGGCAGCGGGCACGCTGCCGCATCTCTGCGCCACAGCCGGCGCACATTGAGAAATCCCCGATAACCCCACTCCAGTCCGTGTACGACCCCCGGCAGCGCTGCTGCGCGGCCGGCCAGTCGAAATGCGGGCAGCGCCTGCCATAGCGCGGCGAATGCCTGCGCGCCGGACACCAGGCGGCCGTCCGGCCGGCGTGCGTGCAGGCGCGCGTAGGCGGCTTCCCGGCTCAGGTCCGTTCCCAGTTCACGATCATCGCACTGCGCCAGATTGATCCAGCGTATGCGCCCGGCGCCGCGCCGGCGCTGGTAGAAGCCGATCTCGCGCGTGCAGACCGGGCAGCCGCCGTCGTAATACACGGTGAGCAGGGGTTCTAATGTTGAGTTCATGGTGCAGGGAGAAGGAAAAGGATATCGGTTCGAGCGCATTGGCCCGGATCGGGTTCCGGAGAAAATTTTCTTGACATTTGTTCTAACGCGAACTAAATTTGTTCGCGTTAGAACCAAATGAGCATGCGATGAGCCAGCCAGCCGATTTCCTGCCGACCGTACAAGCCCTGGTGAAGTGCTACCAGGCGTTCGAAGCATATTCCGCCACGAGCATCCGCGCGCTGGGACTGACGCCGTCGCAGTTCGACATCATCGCGACGCTCGGCAACACCCCCGGCATGACAGCCACCGAACTCGGCGAAAAAACCCTCATCACCAAGGGCACGCTCACCGGCGTGGTCGATCGCCTGGTCGAACGTGGCTGGGTCGAGCGCGTCGCGCACGGCAGCGACCGTCGCTGCCAGATCGTTCGCCTGACGAAGTCCGGTGAGGCGCTGTTTGCCAAGGCCTTTCCCGCCCAGATGGCGCACTTGGCTGCGTGTTTTGCCGATGCGAGCGCGGCCGAGCACACGCGCTGGCAAACCGCCTTGCGTGCGCTGGAACGGACTTTCAGAAAGGAACAGCCATGAGCCGCGCGATGCGTTATTCGACTCTCGCCATCGCGCTGCACTGGCTGATCGCGCTCTTGATTTTCGTGGCGTTTCCGCTCGGCGTGTACATGCACGAACTGCCGTTGTCGCCCGACAAGCTGAAGCTCTACAGCTATCACAAGTGGATCGGCATCATGGTGCTGCTGCTCGCTGCCATCCGGGTGAGCTGGCGGATGACGCATACGCCGCCGCCGTTGCCGGCCGGAATCGCCGCCTGGCAACGCCACGCCAGCTCCGCCGTGCATGGCCTGCTGTACCTGCTGATGATCGCGATTCCCGTGTCGGGCTGGCTGATGAGTTCGGCCAAGGGCTTCCAGACCGTGTGGTTCGGCGTGCTGCCCTTGCCCGATCTGGTCGACAAGAACCGCGAACTGGGCGATCTGCTTGCCGGCGTGCACAAGGCGCTGAACTTCACCCTGCTGGGCCTGGTCATCCTGCACGTGGGCGCAGCCCTTCAACATCACTTCATCGGACGCCAGCCGTTTCTGCAGCGCATGGGCTGGGGAAAAAAGGAGCGCACATGACACGCCATCTGGCCCTGATTGCTTTACTTGCGGCGCTGACCGCACCTGCGGCGCACGCGGTGGAATACCGCACAGTGCTGCCGAAGCAGAGCACAATCCACTTCGAATTCCGTCAGATGGGCGTACCGGTGAAGGGCGGCTTCAAGCGCTTCACCACCCAGATGGTGTTCGACCCGGCCAAACCCGAGGCCGCGCATGCGCAAATCGAGATCGACCTTGCCAGCATCGATGCCGGCTCAGCCGAAGCCGACGACGAATCGGCCGGCAAGCTGTGGTTCAACCGCAGCGCGTATCCGAAGGCGACCTTCGTTTCCAGCCAGATTCGCGCGCTGGGCAACAACCGCTACGAGATGCGCGGCACCCTTACGCTCAAGGGAAGAAGCCGAGACATGGTCGTGCCGGTGACCTACGCGCCCGGACACAGTGCGGCCATTTTCGACGGCAGCTTCATTCTCAAACGTCTGGATTTCGGCATCGGCGAAGGCCTATGGGCTGACGTTGCCACCGTTGCCAACGAAGTCCGCGTGACATTCCGCATTGCCGCCAGCGGCAACTAATCCGCTGTTCTTCCACTTCTAGGAGCCTTAAATGAAACGTCTCGTCATCGTTACCGCACTCGCCGCTTTTGCCGCCACCGCCCAGGCGGCGCCCGAAACCTTCGTCATCGACAACAGCCACACCTACCCCCATTTCACCTACAACCACCTGGGCTTCTCCAACCAGACCCACAAGTTCGACAAGACAAGCGGCAAGGTGATCCTTGACCGTGCCGCGAAAGCCGGGTCGGCCATCGTCACCATCGACGCCACCTCGGTCAACACCGGCCATGCGCTGTTCAACGAACACCTGCAGGCCGCTGACTTCTTCGATACCGCCAAGTACCCGACGATCACGTTCAAGTCGGACATGATGGCGTTCAGGGGCGACCAGCCGGTGAGCCTGGTGGGCGACCTGACGATCAAGGGCGTGACGAAGCAGGTGACGCTCGACATCACCCACTTCAAGTGCCAGCCCCATCCGATGCTGAAAGTGGAAGCCTGCGGTGCCAATGCGACCACCCAGGTCAAGCGCTCCGAGTTCAACATGGGCAAGAACGTGCCCTTTGTCAGCGACGAGGTCACGCTGACCCTGGCGATCGAAGCAGTCAGGGAACAGCCGGCCGCCCAATAAGCCGTCGCCGCAAGCGGGGCCGGACGTGCGCGCGTGATCGCTGCACGTCCGGCTTTTTTGCGTTTTGCGTACCTGGCATGGCGCGGGCGAGACTTGCCGGAAGGTCGCCCGTTCGACGCAGCGTGTTGGATTTACATCGATTTGCGCTTGTTTTCGGGAAAAGCCAGGACACGCGAAAAAATACAAGTCATTGTTTTTATTGATTATTGTGTGTTTGTGTTTGAGGTGGGCAGCGTGGCATGGCAGTTGCAGGAAATCTGCACTGCTCCTTGAAGTGGCGATATCCCAGGAGTGGCATGGCGGCATAAGCGCCAGCGAGAAGTATCCCGGTGTTCATTCGCACAAGGAGCTCAGATGAAACGTCTTGCCACGTTGACCGCGCTGGTTGCCTTTGCCGCCGTTGCCCAGGCTGCGCCTGAAACCTATGTCATCGACAACAGCCAGACTTCTTCCCTGTTCAGCTATCGCGCGCTGGGGCTTTCGAACCAGACGCACCGCTTTGAAAAGATCAGCGGCAAAGTGGTGTTCGACCATGCCGCCAGGACCGGCTCGGCCGAGGTGATGATCGATGCGGCCTCGGTGAACACCGGCAATTCCCTGTTGAACGAACATATCCAGGCCGCGGNNACCTGACGATCAAGGGCGTGACCCGTCCGGTGACGCTTGCCGTCAGCAACTTCCAGTGCATGCAGGATCCCACCTTCAAGCTGGAGTCCTGCGGCGCCCAGGCAACCGTCACGATCAGGCGTTCGGATTTCAATATGGGCAAGCACGCGTTCCTGGTCAGCAACGACATCACGCTGAACCTGGCGATCAAGGCGGTCAAGCCGCAGTCGGTCCTGCAGGTAGCAAGCCGCGATCCCGACCGGTAAAAGGACTAAAATGGCGTTTTGCTGGTCGGAACGCCATCTTGCAACCCCATCAACTTGAACTGCTCGCGCCCGCGCGCGACGCCGACATCGGCATCGAAGCCGTCAACCACGGCGCCGACGCGGTGTACATCGGCGGGCCTTCGTTCGGCGCGCGCGCGGCGGCGTCCAACGACATCGCCGACATCGCGCGGCTGGCGGCGCACGCCCACCGCTTCAATGCGCGCGTGTTCGTCACCCTCAACACCATCCTCACCGACGACGAGCTTGAGCCGGCGCGCCAGCAGATCTGGCAGTTGTACGACGCCGGCGTCGATGCGCTGATCATCCAGGACATGGGCCTGCTGGAGCTCGACCTGCCGGCGATCCAGCTGCACGCCAGCACCCAGACCGACATCCGCACGCCGGAGAAGGCCCGCTTCCTGCAGGACGTGGGCCTCTCGCAGATCGTCCTCGCCCGCGAGATCGAGCTCGCGCAGATCGCCGCCATCCGTGCCGCCACCCGGCCGGAAACCACACTGGAATTCTTCGTCCACGGCGCCCTGTGCGTCGCCTACAGCGGCCAGTGCTACATCAGCCATGCCCACACCGGGCGCAGCGCCAACCGCGGCGACTGCTCGCAGGCCTGCCGCCTGCCTTACGAGGTGAAGGACAGCCAGGGCCGCATCGTCGCGCACGACAAGCACGTGCTGTCGATGAAGGACAACAACCAGAGCGACAACCTCGAGGCACTGATCGACGCCGGCATCCGCAGCTTCAAGATCGAGGGCCGCTACAAGGACATGGGCTACGTGAAAAACATCACCGCCCACTACCGCACGCTGCTCGACGAACTCATCGAACGCCGCCCCGAATTCGCGCGTGCCTCCAGCGGCCGCACCACGTTTGCTTTCACGCCCGACCCCAACCAGAACTTCAACCGCGAATTCACCGACTACTTTGTGAGCGGCCGCAAGGAGGACATCGGCGCGTTCGATACGCCGAAGAATCCCGGCCTGCCGGTCGGCTACGTCAGCAAGGTCGGCGACAAATGGGTCGAGCTTCAAACCGACTCGCCCGACATCGTGCTCAACAACGGCGACGGCCTCTGCTACTACACGCTGCAGAAGGACCTGGCTGGCCTCGCGATCAACCGTGCCGAGAAGGTGGGCGAGGGCGTCTGGCGCGTGTTCCCGAAGGACCCGATGGCGAGCTTCAGGGATTTGCGCGCTGGAACGCTGGTCAACCGCAACCGCGACATGAACTGGACGCGCCTGCTCGACAAGCCGTCGAGCGAACGCCGCATCGGCGTGTGGCTGCGGCTGGACGAAACGGCAGCGGGATTTGCGCTGACGCTGACCGATGAGGACGGCAACACGGCGACCGTGGAGGCCGCTCACGCCAAGGAAGCGGCGAAAGACGCCGCCAAGGCCGAAGCCACCTTGCGCGAGCATCTCGGCAAGCTCGGCACCACGCCGTTTGCGGCCATGGGGATTTCGCTGGAGCTGTCGCAGCCCTGGTTCATGCCGGCCTCCTTCGTCAACGCCCTGCGCCGCGATGCCGTTGCCGCGCTGGAAACCCAGCGTGCGGCGGCGTACGAGCGTCCGCTGCGCATGCAACCGCTCGAGCCGCCGGCAATATATCCCGAGGACACGCTCTCCTATCTGGCCAACGTATACAACCACAAGGCGCGCGATTTCTACGCGAAGCACGGCGTCCAGGTCATCGCCGCCGCGTATGAAAGCCACGAGGAAACCGGCGAGGTCTCGCTGATGATCACCAAGCACTGCGTGCGTTTTTCGTTGAGCCTGTGCCCCAAGCAGGCCAAGGGCGTCACCGGCGTGCAGGGCACGGTGCGTGCCGCGCCGCTGACGCTGATCAACGGCAGCGAAAAGCTGACCCTGCGCTTCGACTGCAAGCTGTGCGAAATGCATGTGATGGGGAAACTGAAGCCGGCGGTCGTCAAGGCCGCGGCACCGCTGAACTTCTACAAGTCGCGCCCTTAAAGACTGTCGGCGAGTTTTTCCATGAAGGCGGTGTGCTTCGCCTCGGCCTTGTTGAATGCGGCGATCAGCCGCTCGGCGTCCTCGGTCAGGCGGCTGCCGGCAGGACCGCTTTCCACCAGGGGCGACTGCCACGCAGTGTTCATCGCGTCGACCGCGTCCCACGCAGCTTTGTAGGACATCTTCATCGCCTTGGCGGCCTTCGAAATGGAGCCGGTCTCGCGGATGCGCTGCAGCAGTTCGATGCGGCCGCGGCCGAGAAAATTCTTGCCGTCCAGGGTCAGCCAGAAACGGCCGTCTGCCTTCAGTCTCAATCGCTTTGCCATGCGGCGAGTGTAGCAAACGACCATTGCCGTTCGCCTGCGCGCAGCCGAAAATAGAAAAATTGAAACTCAAGGAGAGTGCCATGAAAAAACTGCTTGCCGCCTGCGCGATGCTCTGCCTGCCCCTCACGGCCCTGGCAGCCGAAGCGTATACCGTGCTGTTCAAGACGCAGGGGACATTCCAGGAAGTGCGCGATTTGCTTCAGTTTTCGATTGAAGGCAAGGGACTGAAGATCACCAACACGAATCACATCGCCGAGATGCTGGAGCGAACCGGCAAGGATATCGGCGAGACCCGACAGGTGTACGAGAACGCCGAGCAGTTCGAGTTCTGCAGCGCCACCGTTTCGCGCCACATGATGGAAGCCGACCCGCACGCGATCGTGATGTGTCCCTACAGCGTGGTGGTGTACACGATCCCCAACGACAAGTCGGTGTACCTTGCCTATCGCAAACCGGGTGCCACCAAGAATCCGGCGTTGAACAAGACACTGGCAGAACTGGAAGCATTGCTCACCGGCATCATCAAGGATGCAATGTAACGATCGCTGCTTCCGAGCAGGCGGGCGCCCTGGCGTTTCCCCCGGCGAGAATCCGCACGGCTGCATTAGAATGCCGGGATGATTCATCCCACCGCATTCCAGCCATGACCGCCTTCCTCGCCATCGGCCTGGGCGCAGCTATCGGCGCGTGGCTGCGCTGGGGCCTGGGGCTGTGGCTCAACCCGATGTTTCCCGCGATGCCGCTCGGCACGCTGGCCGCGAACCTGATCGGCGGCTATTTCATCGGCCTCGTCATCGCCTGGTTTGCCGAGCATCCCGGCGTGCCGCCTGAGGCGCGACTCTTCCTCATCACCGGCCTGCTCGGCGGACTGACCACCTTTTCCACCTTTTCCGCCGAAGTCGTCACCGCGCTGATGCGCGGCCTGTGGCTCACCGGCGGCCTGATCGCGTTTGCCCACATGACGGGGTCCTTCCTCGCCACCGGGCTGGGGTTTTATTCGATGAGGCTTTTCAAATGAACGCAGTCTGCCTGCAGGTGTTCGTATCCGAATCCAGCCGCCATCACGGCAAACTCACCTATGAATGGCTGCTCGATGCGGCGCAGGCGCTCGGCATCGACGGTGGCTCGGTATTTCGCGCGATCGCGGG
>DONB01000184.1:24246-25510 GCA_003510325.1 Thiobacillus sp.
GCAGTGTCGTTCACTGCAAGCGGCTCGCGACAAAGGGATGCGCCCGAATCGACCCGTCCCTTCGGGTTGCTGCGAGAAAGCGCGTCTGCGGCGTTGCGCCGCTTGGCAAGGGATGGCCCTTGCCGGCGCGACGCGCCTTGCATCCATCGCTTTCTCGCGGCAACGCGGACGCGAAATTAGTGTTAACACGCCCTAGGTAAGCTCATGCAAGAACCCATTTTTTCCCTGCTCGATGTCGAACGGACCTACGAACTGCGCAGGCCGGGCTGGCTGAATCGCGTACCGCGGCAGCTCAAGGCGCTCGACGGCGTGCGCCTCGATCTGCAGCGGGGCGACACGCTCGCCCTGGTGGGCGAAAGCGGCTCCGGCAAGTCGACCCTCATCCGTCTCATGCTCGGCCTCGAACCGGCCAGCGACGGCCGCGTGCTGTACGGCCAGCGCGACCTCGCCCAGCTCGACGCGGAAGAAAAGAAACGCTTTGCGCGCGAGGTGGCGTTCATCTATCAGAACGCCCGCGGTTCGATGAACCCGCGGATGCGGATCGCGGACATCCTGGCCGAACCGATCCGCCTGCATGGCCTGTGCGCGGACAGCGCCATTTCCGAACGCGTCGTGGCGCTGCTGGATCGCGTCGGCCTGCCCGCCGGCTTGCTGCAGCGTTTCCCCAGCGAGCTGTCGGGCGGACAGATCCGTCGCGTCGCCATCGCGCGTGCCCTGGCCGCCGAACCCCGGGTCATCATGGCCGACGAGTCGGTGGCCGGACTCGACGTCTCGGTCCAGGCCCAAGTGCTCAACCTGCTGCGCGACCTGTGCCGCGAAGCCGGCATCACGCTGGTGTTCATCACGCATGACCTCGGCGTGGGGAGCTACCTGTGCGAAAAGATCGCCGTGCTTTATCTTGGTCGCATCGTCGAGCAGGGACCGACCGACGCCATCCTCAACACCCCGCGTCATCCCTACACGCGTGCGCTGCTACAGGCCTTCCCGCGCTTCGACGTGCCGCTCAAGGCGTCGCTGAACGGCGAAATCCCGAGTCCGGTCGACCTGCCCAAAGGCTGCCGATTCGCCGGTCGCTGTCCGCAGGTGCAGGCCACGTGTCGCGAAACCGACCCGGCCCTCACCGCACTTGAAGCGGGCCGGCAGGTGGCCTGCCTGTTTCCGGTCGCAAGCGCACAATGAGCCGCTACGCCCAGTCCTCGCGTGGCGTGGTGACCTCGCCGCATTTTCTTGCCACCGCTGCCGGCCAGGCCGTCCTCGCAGCCGG
>DONB01000099.1 GCA_003510325.1 Thiobacillus sp.
CCAGATCGAAGCCGGACACCAGCACGCCGGCGCGCGCCTTGGGCGTGGCACCGTCCAGCGCGAGCAGGTCGCTGACGCGGATCAGTTCCTCTTCGTTAAGCTTGACCACGTTGGCCTGCTGCAGCGACCAGCGCAGCGTGTCGGCGTCCACCCAGGGATCGCGCAAATTGACATCCAGAAACGCGCATGCGTCGACCGATCCCAGCAATTCGCGCAACGCGCGGCGCGAATCGCCGCGCTGCGACAGGGTGCCGAAGTAGACGATGCGGGGATGCGACGACAGACCCACCATGCGCGCCAGACTGGCATGGATATGGTCGTAGGCCTGATCGGACAGGATCTCGAACGCATGGCCCCGCGCGGTCTCGGTCACCTTGACCCGCCCGGTCGGGCGCGCCGGGTCGCGCTGTACGCCGCGCAGGTCCAGTCCGCGCTCGCTCATCGCCTGCTGCAGCTGCTCGCCCAGCGCATCCTTGCCCGACCGCGTCACCAGGACCGGATGCGCCCCCAGCGCGCCGAGGTGGCACGCCACATTGAACGGCGCACCACCCAGCACATTGCGATCGCGAAACTGGTCGACCAGGGTTTCGCCAAAGGCAATCACGGTTTGATCCGCCGAACGAGCAGCGTCGTCGGACGCGCGCATCGCGGTCATTTCACCCGGCGTATTCATGATTTAACACCTATCAATAACATATTGCACAATAGTTTCAGTTGGCGCCTTGGCCAACCGAAGATTCCTGGCTGGATCGTGTCATCCGGCTTGAAAAGCAGCGCCACACGGGATGCCCGTCGACGCGCGCTGACGAAGAATTAGAGATGCGGCACACGGACCGCACGATGATGCGCATTCACCCGGACAGCCGGCGGTCAGAATGAATTGTGGGGAAATGCCTTTTTATATTTGCACAAAACTATTTTGCCGCGCAAGCCCGGACCGGGCGTGCCGTGGCCTCACTCAGCCCAGCCTGTTGTCGGCGATGTGGTAATGCGGGTCCTCGCGCACGTCGATCTCGACCATGTCCTTGGCCCTGGTCAGCACGTCCAGGCAATCGGGACTGAGATGGCGCAGATGCAGCCGCTTGCCGGCCTTGCGGTACCGTTCGGCGAGGCTGTCGATGGCCAGNNGGAATCCTCGGCCGGCGTGAACTTGGAGAGGAAGTCTGCGGTGGAGGCAAAAAACAGCGAACCGTAGAGTTTGTAGACCTTCCAACCGTGGTCCTCGACGCTGATGCTGACGTCGATGTGCTTGGCGTGCTGCCAGGCGAACACCAGCGCCGAAATGATCACCCCGGTGATGACTGCGACGGCAAGATCGGTGAAAACGGTGATCACGGTCACCGCGACCACCACGAAGGCATCGCTTCTGGGCACCCGCCGCAGCGCGGCAAGACTGCCCCACTCGAAAGTCTTCTGCGACACCACGAACATCAGGCCGATCAGCGCGGCAATCGGGATGAGTTCGATCCACTCCGACAGGAACAGGATGAAGGACAACAGGAACAGCGCAGCGGCAATGCCGGACAGGCGCTGCGTCGCACCGTTGTTCACGTTGATCATGCTCTGCCCGATCATCGCGCATCCGCCCATTCCCCCGAAGAAGCCGGTCACCACGTTGGCCGAGCCTTGCGCCATGCATTCGCGATTCGGCTTTCCGCGGGTGTCGGTCATCTCGTCGATCAGGTTGAGCGTCAGCAGCGACTCGATCAGGCCGATGGCGGCGAGAATCAGGCTGTAGGGGAATATGATCGTGAGCGTTTCCCAGGTGAACGGCACGCTGGGAATATGGAATTGCGGCAGGCCGCCCTCGATCGACGCCATGTCGCCCACCGTCTTGGTGTCGATGCCCATGAAAATGACCAGCAGCGAGACGACGACGATGCCGGCCAGGGCCGAGGGAATGGCCTTGGTGACGCGCGGCAGCAGATAGATGATCGCCATCGTCAGCGCGATCAGGCCCAGCATGACGAAAAGCGGGATGCCGGTCATCCAGGCCGGGTTGCCGGCCGCATCGGGCGTTTTCAGATGGCCCAACTGCGCCAGAAAGATCACGATGGCCAGCCCGTTGACGAAACCGATCATCACCGGGAAAGGCACCATGCGGATGAACTTGCCGAGCTTCAGCAATCCGAACGCGATCTGCAACACGCCCATCAGCACCACGGTTGCAAACAGATATTCGACGCCATGGGTGACCACCAGCGCCACCATCACCACCGCCAGCGCCCCGGTGGCGCCGGAAATCATGCCGGGACGGNNGGCGGTGATGAGGCCGACGATGAAGGCGGCATACAGCCCCACCAGCGGATGGACGTGGGCGACGAAGGCGAAAGCAATGGCTTCGGGCACCAGCGCCAGCGCGACGGTAAGCCCGCTCAGCACGCAGAGCTTGATGCGAGACGGGGAATAGTTGGCGCAGGAGAGGAATTTCATGGTGACGATCCGGACGGCAATGCCTCCCTGTGTGCGTGGGCAACACGCAGACAGGGCAAGACTGGCTGAGAGAACAGGAGCCCATCCGATGCGCGCGCAGGACGGCCCCCTCAACAGGGCAAGGGGCGGAAGCCGGATTACATGGGTCTTGAAGCGGACAAGGTTCGGCGGGGCTCCGATTTTCCCACAAGACGCGCCGATTCCGAACCCGGACGCGCAATAGGCCCCAGGTTCAGCACATCGCCAAGTCACGCTAGAATGGCCCCGTCTTCCGGCCGCTGGCCGGCCATCCTGATCCCCGATTGATGACGCTGTTTTTCGCCGTACTGACCCCATTCATGGGCGCAGCCCTGGTTGCGCTGGCATCCCGCCTCGGCCGTTCGCATTCCGCGTGGGCGGCAGGCGCAGTCACGCTGGCGGCGCTGCTCTGGCTGGCCCCCTCGTTCCCCCTGCCGTTCGCCGGCACCACGCTGATCCAGCAGCACGACTGGATGCCGGCGCTGGGGCTCAACCTCGCCTTCCGCCTCGACGGCCTGGCGCTGCTGTTCGCCGGGCTGATTCTTGGAATTGGATTGCTGATCGTGCTGTACGCGCGCTACTACTTGTCCGAGCGCGACAGCATGGGGCGCTTCTATTCCTACCTGATGCTGTTCATGGGCTCGATGCTCGGCATCGTGCTGTCGGAAAACCTGATTCAGCTTTTGATCTTCTGGGAGCTGACCAGCCTGTCGTCCTTCCTTCTGATCAGCTACTGGCAGCACCGCGAGGAGGCGCGCCACGGCGCGCGGATGGCGCTTGCGGTCACCGGGCTGGGCGGCTTCGCGATGCTCGGCGGCTTTCTGCTGCTGGGCCACATCGTCGGCAGCTACGAGCTGTCCGACGTGTTCGCCTCCGGCGACCTGATCCGCGAACACCCGCTCTACGTGCCGACACTGGTGCTGATCCTGCTCGGCGTATTCACCAAGTCGGCGCAGTTCCCCTTCCACTTCTGGCTGCCGCACGCNNGGCGTGTTCCTGCTGGCGCGCCTCTACCCGGCGCTGTCCGGCACGCCGGAATGGTTCTGGCTGGTATCCGGCGCGGGCCTGGCCACGCTCCTGCTCGGCGCCTACGTCGCGCTGTTCAAGCACGACCTCAAGGGTCTGCTGGCGTACTCGACGATAAGCCACCTCGGCCTGATCACACTGCTGTTCGGCCTGTCGACCCCGCTGGCGGCAGTGGCCGGCGTGTTCCACATCATCAACCACGCCACCTTCAAGGCTTCGCTGTTCATGGCCGCCGGGATCATCGATCACGAGACGGGCACTCGCGACATGCGCCGCATCAATGGCATGTGGAAGTACATGCCACACACCGCGGCACTCGCGATGGTGGCGTCGCTGGCAATGGCCGGTGTNNGATACCACCTCGGCGGCTGGATGCTGGCAGTGCTGGTGACGCTGGCCGGCGCATTGGCGGTGGCCTACTCGATCCGTTTCATCCACGAGGTGTTCTTCAATGGCGAGCCGACCAACCTGCCGCGCACGCCGCACGAGCCGCCGCGCTGGATGAAGGTGCCGGTCGAGATCCTGGTGGTGCTGTGCCTGGTGGTCGGCATCGCGCCGGCGCTGACCGTCGCGCCACTGCTGGCAGTGGCGGCGGCAGACACGCTGCAGGCGCCGCTTCCCGAATACCACCTGGCGCTGTGGCACGGCTTCAACCCCGCGTTGGCGATGAGCCTGGTCGCGCTGGCCGGCGGCGCCACGATCTACGCGCTGCGCCGCCCGCTGTTCGCACTGCAGGAGCGCACGCTCGGCCGCCTCGACGCGCGCGTGGCCTACAACGCGCTGCTCCAGGCCCTGTTCGCGCTATCCGGCTGGATCACCCGCACCCTCGACACCGGTTCGCTGCAGCGCCAGGTATTCTTCTTCATCGTCGCGGCGCTGGCGCTCGGCTTCACCCCCTGGTTCGGCAGCGCAACGCCGCTCGCCGGCAACCGGCAAGGCCTGCCGCTCGACCCGGTCAGCCTTCTGGCTGGCTTCACGCTCATCGTCGCCTCGCTCGCCACCGTGTGGCTGCATCGCCAGCGCCTCGTCGCGCTGATCACGATCGGCGTGGTCGGCCTGGTGGTGTCGCTCGCCTTCGTCAAGTTCTCCGCGCCCGACCTCGCGCTGACCCAGCTGTCGGTCGAGATCGTCACCATCGTGCTGCTGCTGCTCGCGCTGTACTTCCTGCCGCAGCACGCCGCGCGCGAGCGCGACCCCGGTCNNGCGAAATCACCGTGCTGGCGCTGGCCGGCCTTGGCATCTATGCCCTGCTGGAAAACCTGCGCCTCGACGTCCCCGACCGCGACGCCGCCGGCCGCGACTGGAACCGCGACCCCTATCCGGTGATCATGGCCACGCTGACACAACTGCTGCTGCCGCTCGCGCTGCTGGTCGCAGTGTTCATCCTGCTGCGCGGCCACAACCAACCCGGCGGCGGCTTCATCGCCGGGCTGGTGACCGCGGTGGCGCTGATCGTGCAATACCTTGCCCACGGCAGCGCGCACATGCGCGAACGCCTGTCGGGCGCCACCCAGCCGGTGATCGCCGCGGGGCTCGCGCTCGCGACTTTCACCGGGCTGGCCAGCTGGGCGTTCGAGCACCCCTTCCTCACCTCCACCTTCGGTCATATGCACTGGCCCGTGGTCGGCGACTTCGAACTCGCCTCGGCGATGGCCTTCGACCTCGGCGTCTTCCTCGTCGTCGTCGGTGCCACGCTCCTGATCCTGGTCAACCTCGGCGCGCTTCACGACAGCCGCATTGCACGAAAGGCCCATCGCTGATGGAAGCGCTCATCGCCGTGGTCATCGGCGTCCTCACCGCCAGCGGCGTGTTCCTCGCGTTGCGCGGGCAGACGTTCCCGGTGGTGCTCGGCCTCACCTTCCTGTCCTACGCGGTCAACCTGTTCCTGTTCGTCATGGGGCGTCTGGCCATCGGCGTGCCGCCGGTGATCTCGGACGCCGCCGCCTACACCGATCCGCTGCCGCAGGCGCTGGTGCTCACCGCCATCGTCATCAGCTTCGGCATGACCGCGTTCGTCATCGTGCTCGCGCTGAAGGCTCGCGCCGAACTCGGCAACGACCACGTCGACGGCACGCACAGCGAGGAGGACACCGCGCGATGAACGGCCTGTCCATGCATCTGCCCATCCTGCCGGTGCTGCTGCCGCTGGTCGCCGGCATCGTGCTTCTGGCGCTCCGCAGCGCGCCGCTCGCGGTTCAGCACAGCATCAGCCTCGCTGCGACGGCGGCGCTGGTGCCGCTGGCACTCGCGCTGCTGGCCACGGCCAGCGACGGCACCCAGCTCGTCTACAAGCTGGGCAACTGGGACGCGCCCTTCGGCATCGTGCTGGTCGCCGACCGCCTTGCCGCCTGGATGCTGATGGCCACCGCGCTGGTGGCGCTGTTCGCATTGCTGCACGCGCTGCGCGGCGACGATGTCCAGGGCCGCCACTTCCACGTGCTGTACCAGTTGCAGCTGTTCGGCCTCAACGGCGCCTTCCTCACTGGCGACCTGTTCAACCTGTTCGTGTTCTTCGAGATCCTGCTGCTCGCTTCCTACGGCCTCTTGCTGCACGGCGGTGGCCGGCTGCGCGTCAAGGCCGGGCTGCATTTCGTGGTGATCAACCTGGTCGGTTCGACGCTGTTCCTGTTCGCCGTCGGCACGCTGTACGGCGTCACCGGCACGCTCAACATGGCCGACCTCGCGGTCAAGCTGGCGCGCACCGTCCCCGAGAATCTGGCGCTGGTCGAGGCGGCCGGCCTGCTGCTGTTCGGCGTGTTCGCGCTGAAGGCGGCGCTGTTGCCGCTGCACCTGTGGCTGCCCGCCGCCTACGCGCATACCAGCGCGCCGGTCGCGGCACTATTCGCGATCATGACCAAGGTGGGCGCCTACAGCATCCTGCGCGTCTACAGCCTGATGTTCGGCGCCGACGCCGGTGCGGTCGCCAACCTGCTCGCCGACTGGCTGATGCCGCTCGCGCTCGTCACGCTGGTCGCCGGCATGCTGGGCGCCGTCGCCGCCACTGCGCTGCGCCAGCAGATCGCCTACCTGGTGGTCGCCTCGGTCGGCACCCTGCTCGCCGCCTTCGCACTCGACAGCGTCGACGGCATCGCCGCCGGCCTCTACTACCTGCCGCACACCACGCTCGCCACCGCGGCCATTTTCCTGCTCGCCGACCCGATCGCGCGCGCGCGCGGCGAGCGCGCCGACCGCTTCGAAACCGGCCCGGCGATGCCCGGCGCGCGCATCCTCGGCGGGTTGTTCTTCGCCGCGGCGATCGCGATGGCCGGCCTGCCGCCGCTGTCCGGCTTCCTCGGCAAGTTCATGCTGCTGCGCGCCGCGCTCGAATCGCCCTGGATGACGTGGCTGTGGAGTGCGGTGCTCGCCACCGGGCTCGTCGGCGTGATCACGCTGGCACGGAGCGGCAGCCTGCTGTTCTATCGCACCCACTCCACCACCGAGAAGCTGACCGCGCCGCGCGCGGCCGACTGGCTGCCCGCCGCCGGCCTGCTGCTGCTCGGGCTCGGCATGGTGATCTGGGCCGGCCCCGTGTCCGACTACGCGACGGCCACTGCCACGCAACTGCTCGAACCGCAGGCTTACATCGACGCCGTGCTGGGAGGCCGCCCGTGAAGCGCCTGCTGCCCCACCCGCTGCTGACGCTGACGCTCGCAGTCCTGTGGCTGCTGCTGGTCAATACCTTCAGCGCCGGCCACGTCGTGCTGGGCCTGATCCTGGGCTGGCTGATTCCCTTCGCCACCGCGTCGCTGTGGCCGCAGTCGGTGTGCATCCGCAACGTGCCGGTGCTGCTGCGCTATCTCGTCGTGGTCACGCACGACATCGTCATCGGCAGCTTCCGCGTGGCGCGGCTGATCCTCGGCCGGCCTTCGAGCCTGCGCCCGGCCTTCATCACCGTGCCGCTGGAACTGAAGACCGACCTCGCGATCAGCCTGCTTGCCAACACCATTTCGCTCACCCCGGGCACCGTGTCGGTGCTCGTGAGCGAGGACCGCCGCACCCTCACCGTCCACAGCCTCGACACCGAGGACGCAGCGGCGATGGTGGCCGAGATCAAGCACCGTTACGAGGCGCCACTGAAGGCGATTTTCGAATCATGCTGAATACCGTCATCCCGATCGCCTACGCCCTGGTCGCGTTCGCCTTCCTGTTCAGTTTTTTCCGGCTCATCGTCGGCCCCGACGCGCCCGACCGCATCCTCGGCCTCGACACGCTGTACGTGAACACCGTCGCGCTCCTGGTGCTGCTCGGCATCGATCTCGGCAACGCAATCTATTTCGAAGCCGCGCTGCTGATCGCGATGATGGGCTTCGTCGGCACCGTCGCGCTGTGCAAGTACCTGCTGCGCGGCGACATCATCGAATAAGGAACCGCCATGCTCGAACTCCTGCTGTCCGTCCTCATCCTCACCGGCGCGATCTTCACCTTCATCGGCTCGCTTGGCCTCGCCCGCTTCCGCGACTTCTACACCCGCCTGCACGGCCCTACCAAGGCCACCACGCTCGGCGTCGGCTGCCTGCTGATCGCGTCCTCGATCCACTTCAGCGTCGACGGCGACCTCAGCCTGCACGAAGTGCTGGTCACGCTATTCCTGTTCATGACCGCGCCGGTCTCCGCGCACCTGCTGGCCAAGGCGGCGCTGCACTTGAAGCTGCGCTCGCTCACGCCTACCCTCAAGGAGGGCGACGACACGCCTGCACACTTGTAAGGTGCCGGATGCTTCCGGTACTTCATTGAGGTCACCGGATGACGACACCACAGAACCCACCGCCCCTGTCCGCCACTGAACTGAAGCACATACAGGCCTACTGGGNNCGGCCTCAACATGATCTACCTGGCCGGCCCCGGCCACGGCGGCCCGGCGATGGTGGCCAACACGTATCTGGAGGGCAGCTACAGCGAGGTGTATCCCAACGTCTCCCAGGACGAGGAAGGCATGCGACTGCTGTTCCGGCAGTTCTCCTTCCCCGGCGGCATTCCCAGCCACGTCGCGCCGGAAACGCCGGGGTCGATCCACGAGGGCGGCGAACTGGGCTACGTCGTCTCGCACGCCTTCGGCGCGGTGCTCGACACCCCCGACCTGATCGCCTGCTGCGTGGTCGGCGACGGCGAGGCGGAAACCGGGCCGCTGGCGGCGGCCTGGCATTCCAACAAGTTCCTCAACCCCAGGACCGACGGCGCGGTGCTGCCCATCCTGCATCTCAACGGCTACAAGATCGCCAACCCGGCAGTGCTGGCGCGCATCAGCCGCGACGAGCTGGAAAGCCTGTTCATCGGCTACGGCTACACGCCGCATTTCGTGGAGGGCGACGACCCCGACCCCATGCATCAAACCATGGCCGCCACCGTCGACGCAGTACTGGTCGAGATCCGCGAGATCCAGCGCCGGGCGCGGGAAGACGGCGACACGACGCGACCGCGCTGGCCCATGATCATCCTGAGAAGCCCCAAGGGCTGGACCGGGCCGAAGGAAGTGGACGGAAAGAAGACCGAGGACTCCTGGCGTTCGCATCAGGTGCCGCTGTCCGAGCTGGCAAGCCAACCCGATCACGTGAAGCAGCTGGAGGCGTGGATGCAGAGCTACCGCCCGCACGAACTGTTCGACGAACGCGGCGCCCTGATCCCGGAACTGGCGGCGCTGGCGCCAGAGGGCGTGCGCCGCATGGGCGCGAACCCGCACGCCAATGGCGGCATGCTGCTGCGCGAACTGCGCCTGCCGGACTTCCGCGAGTACGCGGTGGCGGTGGACACGCCCGGACACGCCAGCGCCGAGGCCACCCGCGTGCTGGGAACCTATCTGCGCGACGTGATGGCCCGCAACATGGACAGCTTCCGCGTTTTCGGCCCGGACGAAACCGCGTCCAACCGCCTCGGCGCCCTGTTCGAGGTCACCGATCGCAGCTGGATGGCGGAGCGTCTCGACTACGACNNCGACCATCTGGCGCCGGGCGGCCGGGTCATGGAAATTCTCTCCGAGCACACCTGCCAGGGCTGGCTCGAAGGCTATCTGCTCACCGGGCGGCACGGCTTCTTTTCCTGCTACGAGGCCTTCATCCACATCGTCGATTCCATGTTCAACCAGCATGCCAAGTGGCTCAAGGTCACCCGCATGGAGATTCCCTGGCGGCGGCCGATCGCCTCGCTCAACTACCTGCTCACCTCGCACGTCTGGCGCCAGGATCACAACGGCTTTTCGCACCAGGACCCGGGCTTCATCGACCACGTGGTGAACAAGAAAGCGGACATCATCCGCGTCTATCTGCCGCCGGACGCCAACACGCTGCTCTACGTGACCGACGTCTGCCTGCGCANNTCAACGACATCAACGTGATCGTCGCCGGCAAGCAGCCGTCTCCGCAGTGGCTGTCGATGGATGCGGCGGTGAAGCATTGCACCACCGGCATCGGCATCTGGGAATGGGCCGGCAGCGACGACGGCGGCGAACCGGATGTGGTGATGGCCTGCTGCGGCGACGTGCCGACGCTGGAGACCTTGGCCGCGGTCGATCTGCTGCGCCAGCTCGCCCCCGAATTGAAGGTGCGCGTGATCAACGTGGTCGACCTGATGACCCTGCAGCCGAAGGAGGAGCACCCGCACGGCCTGCCGGACCCGGACTTCGACGCGCTGTTCACCACCGACAAGCCGGTCATCTTCGCCTATCACGGCTATCCCTGGCTGATCCACCGCCTCGCCTATCGCCGCACCAACCACGCCAACCTGCATGTGCGCGGCTACAAGGAGGAAGGCACCACCACCACCCCGTTCGACATGGTGGTGCTGAACGACCTCGACCGCTTCCACCTGGTGATGGATGTGATGCACCGGGTGCCGAAAATGCATGACCGCGCCGCCCACATCAAGCAGGCCATGCGCGACCGCCTGATCGAGCACAAGCAGTACATCGAGCGCCACGGCGAGGACATGCCGGCGATCCGCGACTGGAAATGGCCATATTGAAGCCCATCCTCGTCGTCAACAGCGGCTCGTCCTCGCTCAAGGCCAGCCTGTTCCGCGCCGACGGCAACCGGCGGGATTTCCGCTTCGGGCAAATCGGCCAGGGGCCGCTGCCCGACCATCGCGCCGCCTTCGCTGCGCTGCTGCACGAACTCGGCGCCGAGACGCCGGCGGCGGTGGGCCACCGCCTGGTCCACGGCGGCGACGTCACCGATGCGGCACGCCTGATCGACGACGCCGAGCGGGCGCGCCTGCAGGCCCTCGTCCCGCTCGCGCCGCTGCATCTGCCGGGCAACCTGCTGGGCGTGGACGTGTGCCGCGAACGCTTCGCCGTGCCGCACGTCGCCTGCTTCGACACCGCGTTCCACGCCACCCTGCCGGAGATCGCCCGGCGCCTGCCGATTCCGCGCGCGCTCGGCCTGCGCCGCTTCGGCTTTCACGGCATCAGCTACGCGCACGTCGCGCGCCGGTTGCCGGCGCTGCTCGGCGAAGCGGCCCACGGCCGGGTGGTGGCAGCGCATCTCGGCAACGGCGCCAGCCTGTGCCTGCTGGACAATCTCAGGTCGGTGGACACCAGCATGGGCTACACCCCGGCGGGCGGCATCCCGATGGGCACGCGTAGCGGCGACCTCGATCCCGGCGTCATGCTGGAGCTGGGCCTGCATCGCAGCCATGACGAGCTGGCGGATCTGGTCTATCGCCGCATGGGCCTGCTCGCCCTGTCGGACGGCGAAAGTGGCGACATGGAGAGTCTGCTGGCGAGCCCCACCGCCGCCGCCCGCTTCGCCGTGGATTATTTCTGCCGCCAGGTCAGCGGCGCCATCGGCGCGTTTGCCGCGCGGGCGGGCGGCATCGACGCGCTGGTGTTTACCGGCGGCATCGGGGAACACGCCGACGCGGTTCGCGCCCAGGTCTGCGCGCCGCTGGCCTTCATGGGATTCCGCCTCGACCCCGATGCCAACCGGCGCCACGCCCCCCGTCTAAGCGCCCATGATTCGAAGCCGGTGCTGCGCATCCCGGCGGACGAGGAAGGCATGATCCGCGACCTGGTCATGGACCGGCTGAACGGCGCTCCGGAAAATTGACGCGGGCCTATTCGCGCCGCGATGGCAGGACGGCGGCAAACCCACGTATGCTGTCCGTTCCAAAGTACCTGATCCGCCTTGAAAACCAACCCAAAGGACACACCATGCGACGTCCCCTCATTGCCATGCCGTTGACGGCACTCTTCCTGCTCTCCGCCTGCGCGACCAACGACCTGGGCGATTCCCGCGATCTCACCAAGACCCAGACGGGCGCCATCATCGGCACCGTGAGCGGCGCCGCGCTGGGCGCGATCATCAATCACAAGAATCGCGGCAAGGGCGCGCTGATCGGCGCGGTCGGCGGCGGGCTGACCGGCGCCGGCGTGGGCTATTACATGGACAAACAGGCTCAGGACCTGCTGAAGCAACTGCAGCCCGAGATCCAGCGCGGCGAAGTCAGCGTCGAAAAACGCGCCAGCGACAACGCCCTGCTGGTCAGCATGACCTCGACCACCGGCTTCGACACCGACTCCTCCGTGCTGAAACCGGGCTACACGCCGACCTTGAACAAGATCGCCCGCGTGCTGAACCAGTACGGGAAAACCACGGTGACCGTGATCGGCCACACCGACAGCGTCGGCACGGACGCCTACAACCAGGCCTTGTCGGAACGGCGCGCGCAGTCGGTGCTGGATTACTTCGCCGGCCAGAACGTCAACCCGCTGCGCCTGGAATCCTACGGCAGGGGTGAANNCGTGCCGACAACGGCACCGAGGCTGGCCGCACGCTGAACCGTCGGGTCGAATTGTGGATCCTGCCGGTGCTCGCGAACTAAGCAACGCCAGCCGCCAAAACCCCTTTTCTTCCGCGAAGGACGCGAAGGCGCCGCAAAGAAAACCCTCTGTCCGAGGGGGGGGCGTGTGCCTTCACGTCCTTCGCGGACAAGCCTTTTCAAACATCGCGCCCAGGGCAGGATAATTTTTTCGGTCTAAAGTGAAGTCATGGCCGATCCGCTGCACTTCCTGTCCCGACTTGTCCTGTTTGTCTGCCTGACGCTGCTGGCCGCCCCGGTCAGCGCGGCGACGGTGCGGGTGCTGACCGTGCAGGGCGCGATCGGTCCGGCCAGCGCCGACTACCTGCTGCGCGGCATCAAGAAGGCGAATGACGACCAAGCGCATCTGATCGTGATCGAGATGGACACGCCAGGCGGGCTCGACACCTCGATGCGCGACATCATCAAGGCGATCCTCGCCTCGCCGGTGCCGGTGGCCACCTACGTCTCGCCCCAAGGGGCCCGCGCCGCCAGTGCGGGCACCTACATCCTGTACGCCAGCCACATCGCGGCGATGGCGCCGGCCACCAACCTGGGCGCGGCGACGCCGGTCGAACTCGCCCCCAGCGGTGACGGCAAGCCCGCCGCGCCGGACAAACCCGGTTCAAGCCCACCTGAAGCAGCCAAGCCGCCCGACACCCCGTCGGGCGACCCCAAGATGCGCAAGGCGGTACACGACGCCGCGGCCTACATCCGCAGCTTGGCCGAACTGCGCGGACGCAATGTGGAATGGGCCGAGCGGGCAGTGCGTGAAGCGGTCAGCCTGCCGGCATCCGAGGCGCTGGCTCTGAAGGTGGTCGACCTGGTGGCGGTCGACCTCGGCGATCTGCTGAAACAGGTGGACGGCCGCGCCATCAGGATGGGCGGAGAGACCGTCACGCTCGACACCGCGAATGCCGTCATCGAGCGCGTCCAGCCGGACTGGCGCAGCCGCCTGCTGGCGGTGATCGGCGACCCCGGCATCGCCTACATCCTGATGCTGCTCGGCATCTACGGGCTGATCTACGAGTTTTCCAATCCCGGCATGCTGTTCCCCGGCGTGGTCGGCGGCATCTGCCTGCTGCTCGCGCTGTTCGCGCTACAGGTCATGCCGATCAGCTACGCCGGCCTGGCGCTGATGATCCTCGGCATCGTGCTGATGATTTCGGAGGCCTTCATCCCCAGCTTCGGCGCGCTGGGACTGGGCGGCATCATCGCCTTCGTCATCGGCTCGGTGATGCTGATCGACACCGACGTCCCGGGCTACGGCATTCCCTGGATGCTGATCGTCCCGGTGGCGGCGGCGAGCGCGCTGTTCAGCTTTTTCGTCGCCGGCATGGCGGTCAAGGCACGGGCGCGACCGGTGGTGACCGGCGCCGAGGAGATGATCGGCGCCGCCGGCGAGATGCTGGAGGACATCGAACACGAAGGCTGGGCCCACATCCACGGCGAACGGTGGCGGGTCCGCAGCAATGTGCCGCTGAAGCGCGGCAGCCGGGTGCGGGTGCTGGCCAGGCACGACCTGGTTCTGGACGTTGAACCCTTGCAAGGAGAAAAGCATGTTTGAATTCGGCGGTCTCACCATCGTCCTTGTCATCGTCGCGCTGCTGGTCGCCAGCCTGCGCATCCTGCGCGAATACGAACGCGGCGTCGTGTTCATGCTGGGACGCTTCTGGAAGGTGAAGGGTCCGGGGCTGATCATCATCATCCCCGGCATTCAGCAGATGGTGCGGGTGGACCTGCGCACCGTGGTGTTCGACGTCCCCAGCCAGGACGTGATCTCGCGCGACAACGTCTCGGTCAAGGTCAACGCGGTGGTGTATTTCCGCGTCATCGATCCGGCCAAGTCCATCCTGCAGGTGGAGGATTACCTGGTCGCCACCAGCCAGCTGGCGCAGACGACGCTGCGCGCGGTGCTGGGCAAGCACGAACTCGACGACATGCTGGCCGAGCGCGAGCGCCTGAACCAGGACATCCAGCAATTGCTCGACGCGCAGACCGACGCCTGGGGCATCAAGGTATCCAACGTCGAGATCAAGCACGTCGACATCGACGAAACGATGGTGCGCGCGATCGCCAAACAGGCGGAAGCGGAACGCGAGCGGCGCGCCAAGGTGATTCATGCCGAAGGCGAACTCCAGGCGTCCGAAAAGCTGCTGGCCGCCGCCGAGGTCCTCGCCGGCCGGCCGCAGGCCATGCAACTGCGCTATCTGCAGACGCTCTCCAACATCGCCGGCGACCGCTCCAACACCATCGTCTTCCCGATGCCGGGGGAATTGATGAACCTGATGATGCGCGGCGCCAAACCGGACGAATAAGGACGCTGCCGGCCAAAAACCCCAGTTCCGGAAAGGTCACGGCTGGCACGCCAGGCGGCATCACGGTATGCTCATGTCCAATCCCGGATGCATTCGGGAACCTGTGCGGTACGTATCCACTCTGTACCAGCACACTGTTTCGCAATTCGTTAGAGGAGACCAGATGAACCCGCAAGTCACCACCTTGGGCCGCAGCCAGTCTGCGGCGATGTCGACCAACAAGGTCGTCAAGAACACCTACATGCTGCTGTCGATGACGCTAGCGTTTTCCGCGCTCACCGCCGGCCTGTCGATGTCGCTGAACCTGCCGCACCCCGGCCTCATCATCACCCTGGTCGGCTACTTCGGTCTTTTGTTCCTGACCACCAAGTTCCGCGACAGCGGCCTCGGCATCGCCTTCGTGTTCGCGCTGACCGGCTTCATGGGCTACACGCTCGGCCCGATCCTCAATGCCTATCTGGCGCTTCCCAACGGCAGTCAGGTGGTGATGATGGCGATGGGCGGCACCGCAGCGATCTTCCTCGGCCTGTCGGCCTATGTGATGACCACCCGCAAGGACTTCAGCTTCATGGGCGACTTCCTGATGGTCGGCATCCTGGTCGCCTTCCTCGCCGGCCTCGGCGCCATCTTCTTCGAGATGCCCGGCCTGTCGCTGGCGGTGTCCGCCATGTTCGTGCTGCTGATGTCCGGCCTCATCCTGTACGAGACCAGCAACATCATCCACGGCGGCGAGACCAACTACATCATGGCGACGGTCACGCTGTTCGTGTCGATCTTCAACCTGTTCACCAGCCTGCTGCATCTGCTGGGTTTTGCCAGCAACGACTGATATCGTGGCTGGCATGACGAAAACGGCACCGAACGCGGTGCCGTTTTTCATTGACACCCACTGCCATCTCGACGCGGCAGAGTTCGACGCCGACCGCGATGCGGTGTACGCCGCCGCGATCGGCGGCGGGGTCGACGCCCTGGTGATTCCTGCCGTCAGCCGCGACAACTTCGCCGCGGTGGCCGCTACCTGCGAACGCTACCCCGGTTGCCTGCCGGCATGGGGGTTGCACCCGATGTACCTCCAGGTGCACCGCCACGAGCACCTGGCCGACCTGCGGGCGCAGATCGAGGCGCAGCGCCCGGTGGCGGTGGGCGAAATCGGGCTCGACTTCTTCGTGAAGGATCTCGATCCCGCCGCCCAAGAGTTCTTTCTCGTCGAGCAGCTGAAGATTGCGAAGGACTACGACCTGCCGGTGCTGCTGCACTGCCGCAAGGCAAACGACCCGTTGCTGAAACACCTGCGCAGGATCGGCGTGCGCGGCGGCATCGCCCACGCCTTCAACGGCAGCCCGCAGCAGGCGGATGAATTCATCAAGCTGGGATTCAAGCTCGGCTTCGGCGGCGCCTTCACCTGGACGCGCGCCAACAACCTGCGCCGACTGGCGGTCGACCTGCCGCTGGAGACCATCGTGCTGGAAACCGACAGCCCCGACATTCCGCCGGCGTGGATCGGCCGCGGCCGCAATGCGCCGGGCGAATTGCCGCGCATCGCGCAGGTCCTCGCCGAACTGCGCGGACTGGACATCGACAGCGTGGCGCAAACGACCACGCGCAACGCCCGCGAGCTCCTGCGCCTGGATTAAGAACGCTTCAGTCGGCGTAGCCGAAATTGCCCACCCACTCGCCGCCACGGTAGTCGATGGCCAGCCAGTTGGGCACATAGGGGCGCGGATTCTCGAGCGGGAAACTTTCGGAAGGCGGCGAGGCGCCGCCTTCCGCCACGCTGCAGCGGCGCGTCATGATGGGCTTGAAGCGCACCGCCAGGCGGTCGTTGACCGGCGTCGACTGCTCGGTCGATTCGCCGAAGTGGACGCGCTTGCGCAGCAGACAGGAAAACAGCAGCTCCATCTCGGCGACCAGCGGCGTCTCGCGCCGGTCCAGGGCCTTTTGCGCGGCCCGGGTGAGCCTGATTTCCAGTGATTTGTCGTGCAGGGTGATGTTCATCGGCACCTCCGGCGAGTTGCATCATTACTGATTTTAACGGCTAGATCAGACGGCAATGTAGGGTCCGCACGGGACCGATGCCAACCCCCGCAAAGCTCAGCGCACGATGGAGCGTGTCTCTCCCACCCGCAGCACAAAGAACTCGGCCTCGTCCATGCCGGCTTCACGACGTGCCGCTGCCAGCGCCCGCGGCGCCTCGTCGAGTGCATCGTCGGCCATTTCGAAGGCGCCCCAATGCACGCCGAGCGACTGGCGCGCCTGCAGATCCCGATGGATGCGCAAGGCCTCGGCCGGATTGACATGCTGCCCTCGCATGAACCAGCGCGGCTCATAGGCACCGATGGGTAGGGCAGCGAAATCGAACGGCCCGAGACGACGCCCGATTTCCCTGAAGTCGGACGAATAGCCGGTATCGCCGGCAAAGAAAAAGTTGAGGCCGGGCGCCTTGATTGTCCAGCCGCCCCACAGGGTACGATTGCGGTCGAACAGGCTGCGCGCGCTCCAGTGCTGGACCGGAGTCAGGGTGAAGCGCACGCCCCTGATCTCGGCCTGCTCCCAACAGTCGAGTTCGGTGACGGTGTCGATGCCGAGATCGGCGAACCAGGATTTCAGCCCGAGCGGTACGAAAAAACGCAGCGTGTCGCCGCTGCGCTGATGCAGTTGCCGTACGCTGTCGACGTCGAGATGGTCGTAATGGCTGTGTGAAATGACCACCGCGTGGATTTCTGGCAGGTCCGCCAGCGCCACCCCCGGCGGCTGATAGCGCTTCGGCCCGGCAAAACCGACCGGCGAAGCGCGTTCGGAAAAATGCGGGTCGGTCAGCACATTGATCCCGCCCAGTCGCAGCAGCACCGTGGCATGTCCGATCCAGGTGACGCTGGGATTGTCCGCCGGCGCATGCAGCAGCGCCAGATCGGGGGGCACGCGCCAGTCGCGGTGCGCCGGAGCCGGNNTACTGCCAGCGGACATAGCTTGGGCCGATGCGGGTGCCGGTATCGACGTTGCGAAAACCGCCGGGTGTGTGGTGCGGCTTCGCAGGATCGTAATAAGGGTTCTGATACACGCCCGTGCAGCCCGTCAGCAACAGCATGCACGCCACGCCGACCCTCCTGGCGATTCGCTGCAGCGTGAAGCCGCAAGTTGGGTTCATAACCAGCGTCGCACCCTGGCTCGATACGTCCGGTAGTCATCGCCGAACCTGGCCTCCAGATGCGCCTCTTCGTGGCGGATCACGCCATAGCGCAGCATGGCCCAGATCAGCGGCGCGAACAACAGCGGCCAGTAGGTCGCCAGCAGCATCGACACGCCCGCAAGGATGAACCAGTCGCCGACATAGATCGGATTTCGGCTGAAGCGGAACGGCCCCCCGGTGCACAGGCTGGACGCCGCCTTGTAGGGGTTGACCGTGGTGCGGTGGCGCCAGAAGGTCATGAGCGTCCACACGAACAGCGCCAGTCCGATGCCGACCAGCAACCCGCCCAGCGGCCGTGTCGCCGCGCCCCAGTCGAGCGGAATCACGTGGACATTGCGGTCCAGCCACCAGCCGCCGAAAAGGGCAGCCGCATAGGGTGCGGGAGGCAGGATCAGGGTGCGCGGACGCAGGGCGTGTTCTGTCATCGAAATCGGGCGGAGGAATGTTGGCCTATGATACGGCGCAACCTGGCCGCCCGCTCAGCAGGACGACGCATCCAGTTTCTGGCACTCGCCGAGCGCGCCCTCCCCTTGCGTCAGGGGATCGAGCGCACGCGCCAGCGCAGTTGGTGTGGTCCAACCCACCCGTTTGATCGTGTCGAAGGGCTCGAGACTCGCCAGCAGGTTCTGCACTGCCGACGCACAGAACAGCGGCGGCGTGAAGCCGGCTTCGCGGATGCGCTGCACGATGGCGGAAAACGCGTGAGGCTTGAGCCGGAAGCGGTAGAAGCGGATTTTCAGGCCATCGATGGTCTGGTAGCGAGCATAATCCTTCAAGGTCGGGCCCTCCCAATTCTTGTCCTGACCCCGCACGCTCAAATAGCTGCCGGCCGGGTCGATGAGCACATTGCCCGCGAACAGCCCCGCATGGTTGCCGCCGATCGCGTTGACGTTGAGCACGACGACCACCTCGTCCGGCGCCGGCTCGACCAGGCGGATATCCGCCTCGGGCGGCGGCTCTCTATTCCAGTTGGGCGCCTCCTGGGCATGCAACGCCCCCGCGCCCAGCAAGGCGAACAGGACAAGCCAGGGTTTCATGCGGAGTATGCGGCGCTGTCGCAGATCATCCGCTTGACCGCTTTCAACGCAAATCGGATTGCGCCACCGCACGAAGAAACTCATTGCGTTGCTGATCGCTGGTCCTGAAGCAACCCGTGAACGCCTGCGTGACGACGCGCTCGTCGCCGCGCCGGTCTTCGCCCAGCAGCAGGCACAACTGCTCGGCCTCGATGATGCATGCCGCGCCCTGCGCACGGCCGTGCGTCACCAGCGCTTCCGCGATGTCGCGCGTCATCCATTCCTGGTAGGTGAAACGATGGCCGATGGCGTCGACCATGCGCGCGATGCGGCCGAAGCCGTGCAGCCGCCCGCCGGGGATATAGGCGACGTGCGCCACCCCGCGAAACGGCACCAGGTGATGCGGACACACGCCGTGCACCGCAATGCCGCGCACCACCACCATGTCGTCGCGGTCGTCGGTGAAGCCCTCGCCCAGCGCCGCAGCGGGTTCGATCGCATAGCCGCCGAGCAGGCGTTTCTGCCACAGCTCGCGCACCCGCTCGGCGGTGCGCCCGGTGTGCACCGAATCCGGCGCCACCCCGCAGGCGGCGAGCATGGCGTTGACCGCCTGTTCGAACGCGGCCGGGTCGAACGCGCCGACCTGCGGAATGCCGAGGCTGCCGCTGCCGTGCGGCGCGTGGCGNNGCGTCGGACATTATTTCAGCGTCGCCTTGAGGAACTCCAGCGTGCGCGTCCACGAATCGTTGTCGGCCGCGTTGTCGTACTTGAGCGGCAGGCCGAACTGCGCGGCGTAGCTGTCGGCCTCGCGGTTGGTGAAGGTGTGCTTCACGCCGGGATAGCTCACGAACATGTAGTCGGCCTTGGCATTGTCCATTTCGGTCTTGAACGCCTCGACCTGCTCGGGCGGCACGATGGGGTCGGCCTCGCCGTGGAAGATGCGCAGCTTGGTCTTGATGTCGCCCGGCTTCACCGAGATGTCGGTCGCCAGCACGCCGTGGTAGCTCACCGCCGCCTTCAGCGGCATGCCGGAACGCGCCATGTTGAGCACCACGCCGCCGCCGAAGCAGTAACCCAGCGCTGCGGTCTCGCCCTTCTTCACGTTCGGTTGGCGGTCGAGAAGCTTGCGCGCGGCGTCGAAGCGCGCGTAGGCCAGCGTCGGGTTCCGGTTCACGCTTCCCGCCAGCGCACCGGCGTCCTTCGGGTTGTCGGCGATCTGGCCGTCGCCGTACATGTCGACCACCAGCGCGACATAGCCTTCGCTCGCCAGCATGCGTGCACGCTTTTTCGCGTAATCGTTCGCACCCCACCATTCCGGCACCACCAGCACACCGGCGCGGCGGCCCTTGGCGGCATCGTCATACGCCAGATAGCCTTTCATGACGGTCTCGCCAGCCTTGTAGCTGACATCCTTGCCGATCACGGCAGCCAGCGCGGATGAAGTGAAGAACAACAATGACAAGGCAAGTGCAGTTTTCATGAGCGTCTCCGGGTGGATGGGGCTGAAAGCATACCGCGCGCGCGCCGGCTATAACAACCGCGTTCGGACAGCGGCCATGCGCAGGTGCTATTTGCATGCTCCGGTGAGCGTACACTCGCGACTCCACCCGCACGTGCCCCTGCCATGACCGACCCCATCCGCCTTGCCAAACGCGTCGCCGAACTGCGCGGCTGCTCGCGCCGTGAAGCCGAGCAATTCATCGCCGGCGGCTGGGTGCGGGTCGACGGCATCGTAGTCGAGGAACCGCAGTTCCGCGTCAGCGACCAGCGCATCGAGATCGACCCCAAGGCCGCCCTCAGCCAAGCCGAGCCCGTCACCCTGCTGCTGCACAAGCCGCCCGGCCTGGCGATCGACAGCAGGCTGCCCGCAACTGAATTGTTCAGCGCCGCCACCCTGTGGAGCGAAAACGCCTCCGGCATCCGCCCGCTGAAGAAGCATTTTTCCCAATTGACCCTGTGCGTGCCGCTGGAGTCCTCCGCCAGCGGCCTGGTGGTCTTCACCCAAGACTGGCGCGTGGTGCGCAAGCTGACCGATGACGCCGTTACCCTGGAGCACGAAGTCATCGTCGAGGTGGCGGGCGAGATGGCCCCCAACGGGCTCAAGCGGCTGAACCGCGGCATCCCGTTCGAGGGCCGCACCCCACCCGCCATCAAGGTCAGCTGGCAGAACGAAACCCGGCTACGGGTGGCGCTGAAAGGCGCCCGGCCCGGACAGATCGCCCATCTTTGCGAAGCCGTCGGCCTGCAGGTGCTGTCGATGAAGCGCATCCGTCTCGGCCGCGTCCCGCTGGGAAAGTTGCCGCCCGGGCAGTGGTGCTATCTGCGTGAGGACGAGCGTTTTTGAAGCAGGCTGCAGGCGCAGTGGCATGGTTGATCCGCAGAGGCAGGCTGCACAGCGGGTTCGGCTGACGACTGGACACGAACGCTGTGAAAATCTCGCAGAAGTCACAGGTTGACTAACAATTTATTCGCATATAGGCAATTGTTAATTCAGCCGGTTTTCAAGAATGCCTGTTCTGCGTATAGTCAAAATGCGTTTTATCGCCGCTTGGCATTCGTCGACAAAGACAGCGTCAAACCCGGTCCAGGACACGCCAGACAAGAAAGGCCCGCATGATCCATCCATTGCGTCATTGGCTATTTGTTTCATTAACCTCATTCGTTGTCGCCGCCTTCCCGGCACACGCACGGGCCAGCGAGCTGACGCTGGCATTGGCCAACTCGACCTGCGAAGCCATGAGTCGGGTGGGCGACCTCTATCGTGCAAGCCACCCCGCCCGATTCATCTATCTCTGCAAATCCTCGGGACTCCTCGCCAAAGGGATGCGCGGCGGCGCGCTGAAAGCGGACGTATTTGTTTCAGCCGACCGCGAATGGATGGACTTTGCGGTTGAACATGGCCTGGTCGCGGCAGACCAGGTTTCCAGCCTAGGGGGCAACACGCTCGTCGTGGCCACCCCCAAAAACAGCCCGATGCAACGTCTCGACTGGCCGGAACTGGCGTCCGACAAGGTCACGGCCATTCTCATCGGGGACCCCAGCACGGCGCCGTTCGGCCGCCATGCGAAAGAAGCGCTCGAAGCGTCGGGCCTGTGGGACCGCGTCAAGCACAAGATCCAGACGCGCAAGAACATCGAACTGCTGGCCGATTCACTCGGCACCTCCAGCCCGAACACGGTCGGCATCCTGTTCAAAACCAATTTGACGGATCAGCTGCGGCAACTGCACACCGTCGACAAGAAACTGCACCAACCGATACGCTATTACATGGCGCCGCTCAGGGCCTCGACAGGGAATGCGGACGTCACGGACTTTCTCAAATTCGTGCAAGGCCAGGCCGTCAGCGAGATCTTTCAGGCCGAAGGCTTCGATGTGAGTGCCCCTTGATCCCCTCTCCCCCGCCTCGATGCGAATGATGCCCGCCCCGCAAGGCAGCTGCGACTGAATGTTCGCCACCCTCAGGAATCGTTCGCTGTTCAATCAGCTGATCGCCCCAATGGTCGTGGTCGGTATCGTCGGCGTTGGCGCCATCATCGCTTCGGCCTTGGCGCTGCAGCATTCCGTCGAGGCGCTGGGCGAAATGTATGCGGCCAGCAGCGAACGCCTCAAGACGCTTCAGGACATCGACAAGGGCATCGCCAATATACGGGCCTTGAGCCTCAAGCATCTCGCCAGCGAAAGCGCGCAGGACATGATCCGGATCAGGGCCGACCTGGATCGCGTCGAACAACGGATCAAGGCCCATTTGCCGGCCATTTCCGGGCCCGGAATCCACGAGCACCCGGCGGCACGCGAGGAGGCAGCCGTCCTGGGCAAGGTCCTCGCCACCTATCGCTNNCCGGAGTTCGAAAAGGAATCCGCGATCGAGTTGCTGACCCGGATCGAGAACCAGCAACTCACGAGCATCCAGACGGCCATGCAGGCGCTGATCCAGCACACCATCGAAGACATTGCCGCCAGCCGCGAAGACCTCATCGCCGCAACCAACCGCAATCTGCAAATCAACCTGGCCATCGGCTTCCTGGGGGGCGCCATGCTTCTGGGCATGGCCTTCTATGTATCGCGGCGGGCCAGCGTGCGGATTTCCGATCTGCTGAAATGGTCTCAGCGGATTGCCAAAGGCGATCTGTCGAATCACCTGGTTT